>JALWYX010000080.1:9073-9598 GCA_027078415.1 Thermoanaerobaculia bacterium | reverse complement strand
AGAAAAAAGAGGAAACGCCAAAAAAAGAGCTAGAGCACCTCTCATAACCATTCCCCCCTACTTGCTAGCTCTACTAGAAACACCTTTACTTAGTTTACTAGAACCAACATCTTCACTAAATTCAACCGATACTAACATACCACCTGTACTAGCACAACTAGCACCATCTCCCCCTGTACCAAGATTAGCATAAGGATCAAAACAAACGTAACAACTACAACCAGACTGACTAGCACTACAATCCACGCAACAGCCAAATGGAGGGTTAAAAACGCAATCTTTTCCAAGATTAGCACAATTAGACCATACAGGACCTGGAATATCATCTCTGCATTGCGAAACCCCATAAGGATCAGGATCACAGTAATCATTGGCCCTACAGATTGCACACGCCAAAGCGTTTTCTACAGCAACGCCTAAGAGCAAGAAAAAGAACACAACTGCAACTCTTCTCATAACACAAATCCTCCTTTTTTTGATATTGGTAGCGCTACCTGGAGGAAGTATTGCAAAAAAAAAAAAAAG
>JALWYX010000080.1:0-9063 GCA_027078415.1 Thermoanaerobaculia bacterium | reverse complement strand
AAAGACTAAGAGAAAGAAAAAAAACAAAACAGAAAAAATTATAATAAAAAAAAAAAACATTTTTTTAAAAAAAAAAAAAAAAAAAAAAAAAAAAAAAAAAAAAAAAAAAAAAAAAAGTCAAGTGGAAAATGAATTTTAGTTGTATGTGATAGTAAACGTTCTGGAGCAGGAAGAATACTTCAGTATTAGGATAAAAAGAAAAGATATCATAACAAGGATGGAGCAAGAAATTACCCTAGAAATAAATAGGGGTTCAACGAAAAAGCTCACGAAGAAAATATCCCCCCTTTAACACAAATGTAAAATGAAAACTTTACGAATTTTTTGGAAAAACTTCAGCTTGCAGACCAAAGCTATTTTCCATCTAGCAAAAGCCAAGAGACCTCTTGGCAGAAAAACTTTTTCCAGTTGTTAAATAAAACTTTATTCAAACGTTACTTTTACTTAAAGATGGGAACTAAACCTCTTCTTTTTCTTACATTTTTCTCTAACGAAGCAACCCACTTTTCGTTTTGCAAATACCACTTAACCGTTAGTTCAAGAGCGTTAGAAAAGCTATATTTAGGTTTCCAGCCAAGTTCCCTCACTATTTTAGCAGGAGAAATAGCGTATCTTCGATCGTGACCAGGACGATCTTCTACAAATGTTATAAGTTCCCTATAACTTTCAATTCGACCACTTACACAGCTATTAGAAGAAGGCGGGTATATATTATCTAACAATCTACATATCTCTTCTACAACTTCTATATTTTGTCTTTCACCAAATCCACCTATATTGTATTTCTCGCCCGTTTTACCTTTTTCAGCAACCAACAAAAGAGCCTCGCAATGATCTAAAACGTAAAGCCAATCTCGCACATTTCTACCATCTCCGTAAATAGGGAGTGGTAATCCCTCGATAGCATTAAGGATCATAAGAGGTATCAACTTTTCTGGAAATTGGTACGGCCCGAAATTATTAGAACAGTTAGTTATTATAGAGGGAAAACCGTAAGTTATATAGTAAGAGTAAACCAAATGATCGGCAGCTGCTTTGGTAGCTGCGTAGGGTGAACGCGGGTTGTAAGGTGATTCCTCGGTAAAGAAACCTTTTTCTATACTTCCATACACTTCATCAGTAGAGACATGAATAAATTTAACTTTTTTTTCTTTGTTCTTATAAATATAGTTACGAACCGCTTCTAGTAGTACGTATGTTCCTACAACGTTAGTTCGGACAAAGTCTTCTGGATCATCTATAGAACGGTCTACATGACTCTCAGCTGCTAAGTTAAAAACGATATCTGGTTCAAACTTGTATAACAAAAAATCAACCAATTCACGGTTAGCAATATCACCTTGTACAAATTCACACTTCCTGTTATCTATAAGGTCTTCTATATTTTCGATCCGACCCGCGTATGTAAGTTTATCCAGAACAACTATTTCCCACCCTTTACTAACTAAAAACCTAACTAAATTTGACCCTATAAATCCTGCTCCTCCAGTTATTAACCCTTTCATCACTGCTCCTTTATCTAATCAAATTCTTATTGATACAATACAGTAATACCATGGAAAAAAGCTACAACAAAGCAAAGGTTATTTCCTTTATCTTAATAGCGATAAGTTTAATAATTTTAGAAGTTGTCGGTATATATTATTTAATAGTTGTCCGAGAAAGCGAAAACAAACAACCCAAGAGAAACCTAAGTGCAGTAAAAACAGCTCAAGTCAAAGAGCAAACGAAGTTTTCTCCAAAGGCAGAAAAGAACGTTGAAGCTGAGGAAGAAATTTCTTCTCACAAAGTAATCAAAGATCTACAAGAGGCAGAACGGTTCGTTAAAGAAAATGGAAAACTGATATCGTCCCATTCTTTTATGAGCAAACTTTTAAAACAAGATTTTATATTGCACAAGTTAGTGGCATCAGTTGCAAACGTAGCAAATGGAGAAACACCGGCTTCTACTTTATACTTTTTAGCTCCTAAACAACGTTTCTCAGTAAAAAAAACAGGAGGCAAAACATACATCGACCCTGCTAGTTATAAAAGATACGACGAAATAGTAGATTTTTTTGTATCTATAGATGAAGAAAAATTTGCAAATATCTTCAACACAATAAGACCTGCAATCAACTTTATATATTCGCAATTGGGATACCCGGAAAAAGATTTTTATAAAGTTTTAAAGAAAGCTGCAGATAACATTTTAAAGACTCCTATACTAGAAAAAGAACCTGAGCTGGTAAAAGGAGTTATAAATTACAAGTTCAAAGACTACAATTTAGAATCACTATCTCCTATCCAAAAACAATTACTGAGGATGGGTCCAGAAAATATTAGGAGAATAAAAAGTAAAGTATTATCGTTATTAGCTGTGATAACTGTAGAAAAAAACGGAGACTAAGAAAAATGCAAATAACTCAACTTCTAGTAGGTAAAGATGTAGGAACAAAAGATGGTCTAGCTCAAGAGATGAGAAACTTTGTCTACATAATAGAAGATACTACTAACAAGAGATGTTGGCTAGTAGACCCTGCATGGGATATAGAGGGTATTCTACATAAAGTGGATGAAAAAAGTTTAGAGATAGAAGCTATATTAATAACTCATTACCATCCCGATCATATAGGTGGATCACTGTTTGGATACCGGATAGAAGGTATTTTAGAGCTATTAGACAAGAAAGATTTACCCATATACGCTAACAAGCACGAACTAGAATGGATAAAAAGGATATTAGGCAAAGATATAAAATGTAGAGCTACAGAAAGTGGAGACAAGATAATTACCGAGGGAGGTAAAATAACTTTTATACATACCCCAGGACATACCCCTGGTAGCCAATGTTTTTTAGTAAATGACAGAAAACTGATATCTGGTGATACTCTATTTGTGCAAGGATGTGGAAGAGTTGATCTACCTGGAGGTAATTGGGAAGATATGTATTACTCCCTTACAACAAAACTGGCAAAACTTCCGAAAGAAACCATTTTATATCCGGGACATCATTACGGTCCACAACCGATCTCAACGTTAGCAGAGGAGTTAAAGAGCAACATTTTCCTAAAAGTAAGATCGTTAGAAGATTGGAAGAGATTAATGGGTATAGTATAAAGCAAGTTTATAAAAAGGGTTTCTTACCAGTAGCCTTAGAAAGAAGAATCCAGCTATTGTGCTAGATCGATTTAATCCAGTCTAACCCATATAAACATCGTTTTTGGAAAGAATTCTATCAATGTATACCGTGCATCCACTTCCTTAGAACGGGCGAAATAACAAAAGCCACTATACCGAAGAATATAGCAGATAGAGCTATCCAGCCGAAAACCTCTCCGTATACCATAACTGTATCTACGGGGTTAAGAGAGCCTTCTGCCGCAGCTCCTCCCTCCTCTATACCTGTAAATTTTGCTATTACACTAGCTATATGTTGAGAAAATGCAGTAGCTAGAAACCATGTTCCCATCATCATTCCAACTATCTGTTGCGGTGATAATTTAGTTATCATCGAGAGTCCTACAGGTGATAGACATAATTCACCAGTTGTATGCAGAAAATATCCGAGAATCAACCATATAAGTGGTACTACGCCGGTTTCTTTATAAAGATAAGCTCCCATAAAAAGAGCTCCAAACCCTAAGCCCAATTGTGTTAGTCCCAAAGCAAATTTAACAGGTGTAGGAGGGTCTATATCTCTAGCTTCCAAATAATTCCACAACCAGGAGAAAATGGGAGCTAGAATAAGTATAAATAGCGGGTTGACGGCTTGGAAAGAGGAGGTTGGTATTGTAAAGCCGAAAACCGTTCTATCTACGTTTCTATCTGTAAAGAGATTGATAGAACTACCAGCTTGTTCAAAGAATGACCAGAAAACCATAGAAAAGAAAGTGAGAATCAGAGCTACCGTAACCCTTTGTCTATCTACGCTATCAAAGTGAGTCAGCGTGTAATAGATTATATACGCAAGAACAAGTACTCCAATTACTGTAAGAAGCGTTCCATAGATATAAGACTGCACCAGGAACCATACCAAAATTACCGCGAATATGATACCTAGATACACCATTTTTCTCGCAAAAGAGATAGTTTTTTCTTGATCGGGTGATACTTTAAGATCCGCTTTTCCTTCCAAATGTTTCTGACCCAGCACAAATACAACTAATCCAAAAACCATCCCTATACCGGCAAGAGTGAATCCCCAGTGCCAACCGTACAACTCGCCTACCGTTCCACAAACGAGCGGTGCGAGAAAAGCACCCAGATTAATTCCCATATAAAAGATAGTAAACGCCGAATCTTTTCTCGGATCGTTTTTATCGTAAAGAGCTCCTACGATAGTAGATATATTGGGTTTAAAAAATCCGTTTCCCAAGATAAGGGTAGTAAGAGCCAAATAAAATATAGCGTGGTTATCTAGCAACGAAGCCAGAGGCGGTAAGATACCTTTTAAAAACTCAAGAAAAGCTGGATGCTCAAATGCCATAAGAAAATGTCCTATAGTCATAAGTATTCCACCAGTTATAACCGCCAAACGGTACCCTAAGATTCTATCTGCGAGCAATCCTCCAAAAAAAGGAGTAGCATAAACCAACGCAGTGTAAGCTCCATAAACTGTATAGGCTCTTTCGTCGGAAAAGAGAAACTCTTTTGTCATAAAAAGGACCAACAGCGCACGCATACCGTAGAAGCTGAACCTTTCCCACATCTCAGAAAAAAACAAAATATAAAGCCCCTTCGGGTGACTCTTTAAACTTTTAACCATACCATCTCCTCCTTACCCTATTTTCTTTAAAACTTTACCTTTACTCCTCATCAAGAGTAACTCTCTAGCTTCATCAACACTCTCTAAAGCTTTTTTAAATTGAGGATCTATCTCTAACATAACTCTTTGCCATCCCTCCATGCCAAAAAAAGAACGCATAACTTCAGCTTTCAAAAAAACCTTTATCTCGCTAAATACTTTACTATTGACCTGTAGCAACTCCCTATCTTCAGGATCCAAAATATTCTTTTTTTCTAACCACCTAACGAATCTCTTTAGCATCTCATCGTCAACACTCCACTCATCTATATTGGTAGGCTTTTCTATCTGATCGTGAATCTCCGCTACAAAAAAGAAGAAAGAATTTTTAGCTACAAGCGTTTGGGTTACCTTTTCTATCTCATAGTCTTCCACAACTATATCGGGTATTATACCGCCACCACCATAAACGGTGCGTCCCAAACTCGTTTTATAAGGTTTACCTCGCTTTCTCTCCTCTACCTCCTCTTTTATAGATTCGTGTTCAACGTAATATTCGTAATCTTTATAAGCACGTTGTATCAATCTCCCCGAAGGAGTATAGTACTTAGCTGTAGTAAGAGACATAGCGGTATTATACGGAAGCATAAACACCGTCTGAACAAGACCTTTACCCCACGTAGGAGTACCCACAATAATCGCTCTATCGTTATCTTGTAAAGCCCCAGCTACTATCTCAGGAGCTGACGCAGTTCCTCCATTAACAAGAACTATAACAGGAATACCCTTTAAAAAGTCGCTATCCTCATCCTTTACAACCCTGTTACTAGCAGCTTTCCTGCCTTTAACAGCTACTATAACGTCACCTTCATCAAGAAAATAGCTAGTAATCTCTATAGCACTCCTTAATAATCCACCAGGATTTGAGCGAAAATCCACAATCAATGCGTTTATCCCTTTAGATATTAGATACTCAACACCAGCAGCGAACTCGTTAGGAGTAGTCGCAGAGAAATTTGTCACTTTCATGTAACCAACTTTACCTGGAAAAATCCAAGGATAATTAACTGTTTTTATAGGTATTTTCGCCCTTTCAATCTCTACATCGAAAGGCTTATCAAGCCCAGGACGCTTTATCGTCAAAACAACTTTACTACCCGCCGGACCACGAATCATCTTTATAACTTCTGAGTAATCTATAGTTTTGGTAGAAATTCCATCAACCGCCAAAATAACATCACCAGAGCGCAATCCAACTTTGCTAGCGGGAGTACCGTCTATAGGAGCTATAACGGTAGGCAGTCCACCCCGTAACCCTATAAAAATACCTATCCCTTGGAACTCACCCTCATTACGCTCTTCAAACTCTTGCAACTCCTCAGGGGTAAAAAAGTGGGAATGGGGGTCAAGAGAGCTCAACATGCCCTCAAGCGAAGCAAAAAATATCTCTCTATAGGTTATATCTCCAGCATAATTAACCTTTATAGTTTCAACAGACGATACGTAACCTCTCAAATACTCAAGATCCTTTTTAAAAAAAGCAAAAAACGCAACTATACATACAAACAATACAAATTTTTTAAACCTTCCCATCTTTACCCTTCAGCCCCCGAAGAAGTTTACCATAAGGATGTTAAAATAGAATTAACCACGATTGCAAGGAGGAAAATAGATGAAAGATAACAAAGAAGAAAAAAACAACAGCAGCTCTGAAACAAATTCAAAGATAAAAAAAGAGATAGAGAAGATAAAACAAGAAGCAAAAAACAAATTAGAAGAAATCAAAAAAAAAGTACATACCGTACCTTCTATAGACACACACAAAGCCAAAGAACGACTAGTAGAAGGATTTGAAAACCTAAAAGATCAAGTAGAAACGGTTATAGAAGATACAACAGATTATATACACGAATATCCGGGACTCTTTGTCACAGTTTCCTTTATTCTAGGATTTCTTATAGGATTCGTAATAGCTAAAAACAGAGGTAAAAATGGATAAACACTCTTTTATAAAAACTGTAGCAAACATAAGTGAAAATATTATAGACAAAGTAATAGGTGATACTCTAGATTGGAGAACTTTAGTAAGGAAGTACCCTAAAGCGTCTATGATTATCTCCTTTACAGGAGGAGTCTATCTTGGCTATCTGAAAGGTAAAGAGATAAGCGAAACGGTTAAAAAAAAGATAAACGATAAAGTCGTAGAAACACAAAAAATTCTTTACTCAGAATTACAGCAAAGAATCCCAAGGTAAGTGAGTTTTAAAATTCTTCATATATCAGATATGCACATAGGGCCTTTTTTTCTACAAAGTAGATTTACAGCGTTACATAAATTAATAGAAGAGGTCAAACCGAACCTAGTTGTAAGCAGTGGAGATCAGACCAGAAGAGCAAAAAAGAAACAGTTTATAAAAGCAAAAAAACTACTCGATTCGCTAAAAATCCAATGGACGGCAGTACCAGGAAATCACGACATTCCTATGTACAGAGTATGGGAAAGATTTTTTTTTCCAAGATATAAATACAAAAAGTTTTTCCTATCTTATACAGAACCTAACCTCTCCTACGACAATCTTGAGATATCAGGAATAGATACCACAAAATCTTTTACAAAAGACAGAGGTATTTACAGAAAGAGCTCTTTGAGGCGGCTTAATCAACTCTGGAAAACGGAGAAAAAAGGCCTCAGAATAGTCGTAGCACATCATCCACCGGTTTCACCTCCAGGTTTTAAGAAGATCTATACTACAAACTCACAAGCAGCTATAAAAACGATGGCTTCCTTAGGAGTAGACCTTATGATATGTGGGCATTACCACGTGACGTACAACACTACTTCTCACCAAGTTATTCTCCATGAGGGAGAACCGTTTCCCATATTTGCCATAGGAACCGTTAGCTGTGCAAGAGGCAGAGGAGGAGAGAAAAAAAGTAACAGCTGCGCAGTTATAATAGTTAAAGAAGAAAAAACAATAGAAATAATCGTTTATAGATGGAACAAAAATGAAACTCGTTTTAAAAAATGGTATTCCCTACACTATAAAAGGTGATGGAACTTAAACCAGGTTCAGTACTAGGCAGATATAAAACAATAAAACTTCTTGGCGAAGGAGGAATGGGAACTGTATTCCTCGCAAAAGACACAATAATAGGTAGAAAAGTGGCGCTCAAAATACTTAAAATACCAGATTCTCTTCTACCTGAAGAAACAGAAGTACTAAAAAAAAGGTTTCTTATAGAAGCAAAAGCCGCAGGAAAAATTCTTCATCCAAACATAGTAACGTTATTCGATATAGGTATAGAAAAAGATATAGTATATCTAGCATTTGAGTACATAGAAGGAACAACCTTAGAAAAGCTTATACGCAAACAAGCACCTCTAGATATAAAAAAAGCTGTAAAGATAGCTATTCAGATAGCTAACGGCTTAGAAGCTGCACACAAAGAAGGAATTATTCATAGAGACATAAAACCAAGCAATATTCTCATAACCAAAGATGAAGTAGTCAAAATCAGCGATTTCGGAATAGCTAAAATAGACTCACTGGATATTAAACTAACTATAACAGGCTCCATAGTAGGTACACCTCAGTACCTATCTCCAGAACAGATAAAGGGAGAAAAACCTACTCCTAAGAGTGATCTGTTTGCTTTAGGGCTCATAATATACGAACTGATTACAGGCGAGAATCCTTTTGAAGGATCCTCAATAACTAACGTTATATATAACGTTGTGAACAAACAGATCCCTCCAATAACTCAGAAAAATCCCCAAACCCCCCCATCGCTTGTACGACTAATCGAATCTCTTCTCAACAAAAACCCGGATCTGCGTCCATCTTCAGCTAAGGAAGTTGCACAAATTTTGCAAAATACAGAAAAAGAACTTACAATCTCTACAACACCAACTATCCAGATACCACCTGTTCCAAAACCGGATCACTATCTAAAGAAAAAAACTTCTCCTGTAAAACTCTTAGGGATAGTATCTATTTTGGCGTTTATAGGTTTAATAACAACATTGCTACTTTTAACTTTAAATACTAAGCCTAAAGAATACAAATATCTCTCTATCCAAAGTACAAAATTACCGCCCACAGAGAGTATACTAACCCCTCCCCCTAAACTATTAAACAATTCAGATCTATCACAAGAGCACGAACAAGCAACAGATAAAGAGCCAACCTTATCTTCAACAAAACGAAAATCCAAAAAAGAAATAGCATTTTCTCGACCAAAGAAAAAGATAAGGAAAATTAAAGAAAAACTCAAAGATTTAGAAAAAAGTATAAAAAAAGTTTTACCTCCTAAAAAGGAATCTACCACTACAAAAT
>JALWYX010000079.1 GCA_027078415.1 Thermoanaerobaculia bacterium | reverse complement strand
CCTGTAAGACGATCTACAAATAATATTCCATTTATATGATCTACCTCGTGGCATATAATTCTGGCAAGGAAACCTTCTGCCTTCAAAGAGCTTTCATAGCCCTCCAAATCTTGATATACCAACTCTATCTGTTCAGGACGTATCACTTTTTCTACAAAACCAGGTATAGATAAACATCCTTCTTCTCCCAACACTCTACCTTTCTGACTAACTATTTCTGGATTTACAAAAACTCTGACTGATTCCGGATCCTTACCAGCTGTTGGATCTACAACTATAACTCTTTTATCTACTCCTATTTGAGGAGCTGCCAATCCTACTCCGGGAGCATCATGCATAGTATCTATCATATCTGCTACCAATTCTCGTAGCTCTAAATCGAAATTTTCAACAACAGTACACTTTTTCCTCAAAATAGGATCTGGATATACTACTATCTCTCTAACTGCCATTACTCTTTAAGAAAATCTTTTACTATTTTAGCTATTTCATTATCACTTTGACGAACACGAAGTAAACGTAAAAATTCCACAGGATCTCTATTACCTTTCAAAGCTGTAGCTAGCCCAGCTTTATCCATACGCAAGGTGGTAACCTGTTCTCCAGTACTTCTATAAATAGCTGGCCAAGGTTTTCCCTCAAACAAAGCTGCATCCCCCATAACATCTCCTGGTCCTAACATTCTCAATACAACAAAATTTCCGTCATCTTCCACTCCCACTTCCACTTCCCCAGAAGCTATAATGTGAAATTCCTCTCTCTTTTCTCCTCTTCTAAATATAACTTTCTTAGGATCGAAACGTACTATATCCATATTCTCAAAAAGTATTCTCATCTGCCATCCACGTAAGGACTTTATTATAGGACATTTGGCTAAATTGGGCCACAAAGCCTGAAATTCTATAAAATAGTTGGCTTTCTCAGGATCGTCCTCTGGAATTTTACCTACAAAAGCGTTAATAGCCGAAACCCTGGATTCTTCTAACTTTTTCATATTCTCAACAGACCTAAGTTTTCGAACAACCACTTCGTTATTAGGATCCAAACGAACAGCTTTCTGTAAAGTAGCTATAGCCTTATCGTAAAAACCATCACGAGCATATTCGCTGCCTACTTGTAAATACAATTCCACAGCGTCGTTTATCCTACCTAGCTTCTCCTTTACTTCAGCTAGCCTTATCTTAAGAGTAGGATCGTGCCTTTTGGAAGATATCTCCTTTTCCAACCTTACAACAGCATCATCATATAATCCTTCAGCTATTAATTCGTCAATGGACATATCTTCCTTTCTTTTCCTACTTCCACTCTTGAACAAAGAGTTCAAAAATTCCACAACCTTTTCAATCATAAGAACCTCAACTACAAAACTTTTAACTTTAATTAAATAATACCAAAACTAAATAGGTCTAGGTAAATGGCACACATATTGCGTAATAATATAAGTAGAAGCGTGGAAAGATATAGAGGTGAAAAAATGAGCAAAGTAACACAAAATCTTTACCTATTAGCTTTTTTAATAAGTAGCAATGCTCTTTTTGCTAAAAATATACCTCCATTAGCATATATAAAAGAGGTAGTAGGTAACGTTTACATAACAGACAACAAACTAAAAAAAGAAAGAGTAGAAGTAAACTATCCTGTATTACCAGGGGATACAATTACAAGTAGTAGATACAACGGAAAGGCAATAATAGTAATTCCCACAAATGGAGGAACAGTAGTAGCGATTGACAGTAATACAGAAGTTACTTTATCTCGATATTCTCCTCTAGAGGTGACAGAAATTGATCTCCATAGAGGTCAAATATATATTCTTATATCTGAGCTGGAAGATGAAGTTGTAATAAAAACACCGCAGGCAAATTTTTATCCATTAACTGAAGGTAGATTTTTGGTAGAATCAAGCTATGGTGCTACAACAGCTACTTCTATTGAAGGACGAGGAGAACTATCTTCAGATTACGGATCTATTGTAATAGGTTTTAGGAAAACATTTACTGTAAACAGTAGCAACCCTCCTCAAAAGATAAATTTTCATTATCCTAGTTTTGCAATATGGGTAGAAAACAATCTACCTTCTACCATCTATTACAACAATACCGATCGCCAGATATCGGAAGTTAACGATCCGTACCTATACGAGTTAGACAAATTTGGAGAATGGGAATACATAGACGATCGATGGGTATGGGTGCCCACAGAAGTATCTACTTCATGGAGACCTTACTACAACGGTCGATGGATACCAACCAGTTGGGGACTAACTTGGGTACCGTATGAACCTTGGGGTTGGATTACCCATCATTACGGAGTTTGGGATTATATACCTGGATGGGGATGGGTATGGGTTCCAGGTAACGTGTACGCTCCCGCCTGGGTATATTGGTACTGGGGAGACTACTACGTAGGTTGGTGTCCTATAGGGTTCTATCTCCGTAGGTACTGGCACAACTACAACGTTCACGTTAACTGGGGTATCCACGGCTGGTTCGACTGGCATTACTACCCCCATGTCAACGTAGATATCTGGGTATTCGTAGATATAAATCACATAGACCATCCAAGATTAGCACTCTATACCAGACCAGGCAAAGTAATAAAAAACCGTCTTATAGCAGGCAATTCAAAAGGGTTATTACTAACAGACACAAGATTTGTAGTAGAGAAAAATAGAATACTTAAGCTAACCCCCAGGAAAATCGTGGAAAGAAGTGGTCGGACAAATATCGTAAACGTAACACGATTGTTCAAAGAAGATAGAACAGATAGAATACGTTCTATAATAGCAACAAGACCAGGTAAAACAGATGGTCCTGGCATAATAACTTCTACTAGAAAAGACGAATTTAAAATAGTAACAAAACCAGCTAGACAAAACACAACATACATCTTAGGCACAAAGCCAGCAAGAAGAGTGAAATCGGACACTTCTCGCACAACTAGATCTCTTTTAACAAAACCTAAGAAAGATACTAGAATAAGAAAGATAACAACTATACCTAATAGAAATAGCAAGATAAAAAATAGTAGATACAGAGCTCCTTCTACAACCATTTCTAAAGACTACCCTCGCAGATATACAATCTCTTCTAAACCTGTTTCTAACAAAAGATCACCTGTTAAAAACGTCATTAAACGTTCTTCTAGAAAAAATAAGAAAATAAAAAACTCCCTACTCAACCCCTCCTCTTCCTCATGGAAGCACTCACACTATCCAAGGAAAAAGTCGATCTTAAAGCAAAGTTCAACTAAGTCTCGACACTCGACAAAAGCTAGAGTTACAAGACCCAGAAAGTGATAATATTTAAAGAGTGTGAGTGCTTCCCCTCCTCAAGTTATAGCTATCTCTTGTAGAGAGATACTACCACGAGGTCTCAATTTGCTAGATTGGGCAAAATTGGTCTTAGACGCAGGAGTAGACGCTATACTTTTACGAGAAAAAGATTTACCTGATAAAGCTTTCTTACATTTATGTACAGAAATTTCAACCTTCGCTTCTTCAAAGCTAATAATAAGTTACCGCTTTTACCTAGTTAGATTTATTAAAGTATTAGGAGTCCATTTGCCGGAAAATTACTTAGATCCACTCACTGTAAGAGATATTATACCTAGAGAGGTACTGGTAGGTAGATCTGTGCACGATGTAGAAAATATAAATAAAATTGCAAAAGCTGCAGATTACATACTTTTAAGCCCTGTTTTTAATACTCCTAAACCCTATAAAATAACTCCATTAGGAGTAGAATTCCTTAAACGTGCCTCAAAAAAGTATAGATATACTATTGCATTAGGCGGTATAAGCTTGGATAATATAGAAGAAGTAAAAAATACAGGTTGTTGGGGAATAGCTGGTATAAGTGCATTTATCGATCCGGATATAGCAAAAAAGATGGTAGAACGCTGGAAAGAAGCAGGATGAAAAGTATCGGTATAGATATAGTAAAAACTTCAAGAATAGCCAATCTTTTTGATAAGTGGGGAGATAGATTCTTAGAAAAAATTGGTATTGGAGCGGAACATATAAAGTCTAAGAGATACACTTACGAACATCTAGCAGGAATCTTCGCAGCTAAAGAAGCCACTTTTAAAGCCCTAAGTGCTGTGGGTATAAAAACAAGCTTAAAGGATATAAAGGTAGTAAAAGAGAATGGGAAACCTATGGTAAAATTGCCTTTCAGGATAAAAAATAAGTTATCTGTAATAGGTGCAAATCGAGTACACATCTCGATATCACATGAGCGGGAGTTCGCAGTAGCGGTAGCTATAATAAGTTGATTTATGAATAAGAAACTTGTTGCGCTATCCATTTCTATAGTGTTAGCTATTATAGATCTTGCTACAAAAAGCATAATAGAAGCAAAGATGCCGTTGATGCATAGTTTCAAAGTCATCCCTGGGGTTGTAAATTTTACTCATATAACAAACACCGGCATAGCTTTCGGTTTATTCCAAACTTATGGGAATACAACAAAAACGTTAATCCTTATAGCTATAGGTGTAGTAGCGTTGATTGTAATTTTGTCTCTTTACTGGGAAACGGCACCTGATAACACCTTACAACTAAGTGCACTTACATTCATCTTAGGAGGTGCCTTAGGAAATTTGGTAGATAGAATAATAGACGGAGAAGTGACAGATTTTATAGATATCTATTACAAAAACTTCCATTGGCACACTTTCAATTTAGCAGATGTATTTATCACTATAGGAATACTTTTACTACTAGTAGAAAATTTACCATTTGCAACTAAGCAACAAAGAAAAAACTTTGAGAAGAGTAACAGTTAAGGTTCCATCAGAAACACCAGCACTTAGGATAGATACCTACTTAGCGCAAAGACTCTCTTTAAGCAGATCATACGTAAAAAAATTAATAAAAGAAAACTGCGTAAAAATACATTCTACTACTATTACAAAACCTGCCTACTCTCTAAAAGGAGGAGAAGAAATAGAAGTAACTATTAAACAGACCGCACCTTATCTAGAGCAACTAGACACCTCGCAAACACCACAAATAGATATACTCTATAAAAGCAAGCATTTTCTAGTTTTAAACAAACCAGCTGGTATAGTAGTACATCCAGGCAGTGGTAATACAAAAAACACTTTAGCGTCTTTTATAGCAAAAAATTTTCCCCAAGCTTTAAAAGTTGGACACCCTCTGAGACCCGGTATAGTTCACAGGCTAGATAAAGGAACAAGTGGAGTTATGGTAGTTGCTCTAACGCAAGAAGCTTATAACTCATTTGTAAAACAGTTCAGTAACCGTCTAGTAAAAAAACTATACATAGGTATTACATACGGTAAACCTTCCAACTCTTTCGGTGTGATAGAGAGTAAACTTGCAAGGAGTTCTAAAGATAGAAAAAAGATAATAAACGCAAAGAGCAAAGGTAAAACTTCTTTGACCATTTACAAATCATTAGCAGATTTGGAAACAGTCTCCGTATTAGCATTGTTTCCGGTAACCGGCAGAACGCATCAGTTAAGAGTACATTTAAAATATTTAGGAACACCCCTTATAGGAGATTCGACCTATGCAGGGATAAATAGGTGGAAAACAGTTCCTAACGAGTATCAAGAGTGTATAAAACGTATAGATCGTCCTCTTTTACATAGCTTTAAAATATCGTTCATAGCACCTAATAGCGATAGAAGAGTAACATTCAAAGCACCTATTCCTAACGATATAAAATCTTTTCTCGGGGATTACTTTCACTTTTCGCTTAACGATTTGGCAGAACTGGATAACGACACTATTTTTAAAGAAGTGTATCTAAAGGCGTATACTCTCTATCCTGCGATTCGGCAACAGCTTTACACGTTAGGTATCCTTTAAAGGTATTAACCCCTTCGAACAGCGATCTATTTTGCTTAACGGCTTCTACAAAGCCCAAGTTAGCTATTTCTATTACGTAAGGTGTAGTAGCATTGACAAGTGCAAAAGTGGAAGTTCTAGGTACAGCACCGGGCATATTAGCAACGCAGTAATGTAAGACTCCATCTACTTCGTATACAGGATTTGAATGAGTTGTGGGGCGTGTAGTTTCAAAACATCCCCCTTGATCTACAGCAACATCAACTATAATTGCTCCTTTTTTCATCAACGAAAGCATTTCCCGAGTAACTAATTTAGGCGCTGAATGTCCCGGAATTAGCACAGCTCCGATCAGGAGATCTGCTCTTTTTAAGGCTGCTTCCAAATTGTGATAATTAGAAGCAAGAGTAGTTACAGCTCCACCAAATACGTCATCTATAAACCGCATTCTATCGATATTTTTTTCTAATATCGTAACTCTTGCACCCATTCCTAAGGCAACCTTGGCAGCATTAAAACCTACTATACCACCACCTATAATAACCACATCACCTGGAGGAACACCCGGCACTCCTCCCAAAAGTACTCCCCTACCGCCATAGGGTCTTTGCAAGTAATACGCCCCTACTAGAGGAGCCATCCTTCCAGCAACCTCTGACATAGGAGCAAGTAAAGGGAGTCTTCCATTCTCATCTGTAATCGTTTCATACGCTATTCCTGTAACTTTCCTAGACAACAATTCATCTACTAACGATCTAATAGGAGCTAAATGCAGATAAGTAAAAAGAATCTGTTCCTCTTGCAGCAGACTGTACTCCTCCTCCAAAGGCTCTTTTACTTTAACTATCATCTCAGCGTTTTTATACAGATCCAAAGCTCTACTTACTATTTTTGCACCAGCCTTTTTGTAATCTTCGTCTGATATGCCACATCCTTCACCTGCACCTTGCTCAACAAGTACCTCATGCCCATAGCGAACCAATTCAAACACCGTAGCAGGGATTAAACCAACACGATATTCGTGATCCTTAATCTCTTTAGGTACACCTATTATCATTAGATTTTCTCCTTCACTCTCTCTTCCTCTTTCTTCTTAGATTTCGAAGACGGAACCACCCCAGACATTTCTACTCTACCCTTAAAGAAAGCACCCTCTGCTAATGCAACCCTAGGTGCTACTACGTCTCCCTCCAACCTACCACTAGCTAGCACTTCAACTTTATCAGTAGCAGTCATATTCCCTTGAACATCACCTGCTATAACTATAATCTTAGCAAATACTGTCGCCTTTGCTTTTCCACCCTCCTCTACCCTAAAACTAGCATCTATTTTAACTTCTCCCTCAAGGTTGCCCTCTATTATAAGATCGGAACTACCAGTTATAACACCCTCTATAGAAGTACCCTTCGCAATAACCGTTTTACCTGATACCACTACACCTCGCACTTCTGCATTAGATGTAACGCCCCTAGCAACTTCATCCTTATGCTGCTGTTCTCTAGAACGTTCAGAAGTTATATAACCGTCCTCTCTCCTAAAAAAGGACATAATAACCTCCACTCAACTTTATTTTAAACACTCTACTTACCTACCACTACAGCCAGATCTAAACCAGTGCTTACTAACTTTCCTTCCCTCAAATCTTTTACCACCACAAAACAAAATCATCCAACTTCACTATGTCTACTCACAATAATAGTATATCAACGCTCAATCACTCAATCCGTTTTTAACATACCGATACCTAGATACCAAAAATTTTCCAACCCTTATATATACCTAACATTACAGAAAACTACTTTCTAAAGAGTTACTACCAACTTACAAACAACACCTTAAAGTAAGTCACTCTATAAATTACATTATCTGTTAAAAATTAATACATGCAGTAACTTTATTGCTCGAAAACTTCTGAGTAATTCAGCACTGCATCTTCTAGAAAAAGTTGACTCTATACAAAAGCGGCTTATTTTACTAAAGAGCAACTGAAAAGAGGTAAATCTTGTTTATTTGGATCCTACATGGTAACTACTATATATTGAACAGTTTATAAAACAAATCACTCGCAACTTTTCCATACCGAAAGCAATAAGGAAGTTAAAATTATCTACTAACCAGACTAAAATAGCTTAATAGAGCGATACAAAATCAGCCAAAGAACAGTTAAAAACGGTAGCTAACAAAACTTTATTAACCCATAAACAGCGATTATCTAACATCTAAAAATCCTAAAAAACTTCCTAAACGTCAACAACGGCTATTTATAAACACAAATTGGTATTTACTATACCGGTTATAGCCAATTACTTTTTTACTCCCCAACTTATCCAAGACATCAATTTTGTTGTATTTTTTCCGTAATTATCTTCAATATATTTTGCAAACTTGAAGAATACCGTTTGTCCTTTAACTTTAATTCCTAGAAGCGCATCTATCTCTTTACCGTATGAGTAAGAATCAACCTTCGATTTAAAATCCAATACTCTTACTAGCCAGGATACTTTTTTGGTTTTTCCTTTGAAAAAAATGGATCCGACTTGCAACCCATCTGGTGGAGTTACGAGGAACATATCTGCCCATCCATCCCACTTATGTAAGGTTGCTAAGGGAGTGCTAAATGACGTCTGCCCATTACCTTCCAAAAGTTCGTAATCTGCCCCAACGCTAAAATTAGAAAAGCTATAGATACCTTGAACGAAAATATAATTATGACTGAAGTTCTTAGGGTTATCACCTTTATCTATTTGACGAGCAAACTCCGCTTCGTAAGTAAAAATTTTCCTTACCCTACCTTTCACTTCTATACCATAGGTAAAAGAATTAAGAACAGAAGATTTTTCCCAATTAAGAAGTACACTGTATGGGGTAACTTCAACTTTACCTAGCTTTATACCTGCAAATAGAAAATGGTGAGCTGAAGGAAGTTCTTTTCCTAAGATATTATTAACATCGTCTATATATCCATAGTTTAAGGAGACTCTACCTATACTGTATATAAAATTAATTCCATCGTACGTCTGATCGTTTTGTCTCCATCCTACGTTTCCTATATACCTATGATCTCCTACAGTTATTAGTATACGTCCTAAGCGCAAATCCAATTTTTCGTTTTTGAACCCCACATAGAATTGGTTAACTTCCGTTAGTTCCGGATCAGCTACAACCGGATAATCGGTATTACCGTTCAGTTTACTGTTATAGCTAGAATCATTAGGCAAGGCACTGATATTCTCTAGTTGTATAAAAGCGTAAACACCCTTAAAAGATCTCGTTTTATAATCTAAAGTTGTACGTACTGTAGAAGCTATAGCATCTTTTGCAAAACCTTCTTGACTAACCCATTCGATTCTATAACGTAGATTCAAAGAAAAATGTCCACTTTCCGCCTCTATCTGTCTTGTTAACAAACCCGCAAATAGAAATAGCATAACCTTTCTTTTCATTGTCTATTGCCTCCTGTTTCAATTATGAAACGCTTATTTCTACTGCGGATCATCTCTTATAACGAAGACAACCAACTCTTTGGGAGAAAAAAACAAACGCTCTAAAAGGTGAATGTTTTACCTTTTAGAGCGTTTAAAGGTAATTGTAGGCCTTAGAGCACCAAGATCAGATATCAGCGTTTTTTAGGCTAGCTACCAGCTGTTGGATAACAGGTTTTAATACTTTATCAAACATTCTTTGATCGGCGCTTACACCCCCACCAAATCCAGCTATATGAAGTTTAAAGTTTGCATCTTCTGCTCTTGCCTCATCAGCCCAAACGATTTCTCCCGTTTCAACATCGATAAGTCTAGCATTCATAGCTGCCACAAAAGTAGTTTTTTTAGCGCCGAAACCTATACCGAACGCACCTCTTGCGCCTGTCTCAGTTTTACCATACTCGGTTAAAGCCCCAGTTAGTATGTAATCAACTCCTATAAGTTTACCTATCTTCATAGCTGTAGCAGGATCAATATCTCCAGAAAGAACGAGGTTTTTCTCTTTCATAATAGCATCCAACCGTTCTCTTTCTATAACCCTGAATTTACCGCTCTTAACCAATTCTGTAACAAACATATCTTGTGCTGCCTGTGCTCCTCTATCTTCCACCACGGGCTAGAATGAGCCTTATTTTTAAAGGAAAAAACCGCAATCCGAGGTTTTTTCTTCTTTACAACCTCAGTAGATTGTGCTTGATCTTCAGCTACAGCACAAAGAGTTAAAGGAAACAACACAGTAGCAACCATAAAAACCGCCTTCTTATTCATCTTCAACCTCCTTTTTCTCCTCTTCCTTAGTCTTTTCTTCAACAAGATCTACTTCAACAACTACAGTTTCTCCTTCACGAACTTCAACATCTAAACTCATTTTGGGGTAATCGGGATGTATAACTTCTATTTCATGAACACCAGCAGGGAGTGACAGCGATGATTTCATCCTACTTATCTCCTTAGCTATTGCTACAAAGTTACCGTTTACATAAACCGCCGCCTCTTCAGGCTCGATCTTTAAATCAACCCATCCATACTTACCATCATCCTTAGCAAAACGCTTTTTCTTAACTTTAATCTCGATATCATCCTCATATTTTTCAATCTCTAATAAAGTATCATCTTCTAAGACAGTATTATCTTCACACTCCTGCTCTTTTGCCCTATACCGTTCCAACCTTCTTTTACGATACTTCTCATCTTTACTGATCAACTCTTCAGGTAGCAACGATATTCCCTTCCTCATCTTATACTCTATATCTATAACAACCCCTGGTACAACAGTAATTTGTTTAGAGATAGTTTTGCGCCCAGGATAATATATAACCAAATCGTATACCCCTTTTTTAAGCCACAAATATCCAGGCCACCCATCAAATTGATCTGCTATACCTACTAACTCACCATCTATATAGATGTAAGCTTCTTCAGGATCTATATCTAGATCTAGAGCACCAATGTCAGGATAATAATATCTTAGAGGCTTATAATCCACACCTGCATGAAGCATAGGAACAAACGGAAAAATTAAAGAGTAGACAAAAAGATCTAAAACTACCCCATATCCAATTCCTCCTCTAAAAAATTTTAACAAAGAACTAACCTTTGAACTCTTCTCTACCATGATACAACCCCTCTTTATAAAATTCATTAAGAACATCATCCCATACCTTTCTTCCAAATCTAAATCTTTGCAAAAATAATGCCAACACATACGTAACAAATTTTTTTATTTTGTTAACTCTAGGTAAACGTTCACCAACTCCTACGAACAGTGCGAGTTCAGGGTGCAGTTTGGCAAAATAGACCGCAGCTTTACCAGCATAAAATTGTCGCTTTGCAAATCTTTTTAAATCGGTTGGATGGTCGTGTTCCACTATAGCCAAAGGTGTGTATAATATCCTAAGGTTGTGTTTTTTACTAAGTCTGTAGGCAAGATCTATATCTTCCCATGCAGGATAAGGAAAGCGTTCATCAAACTTTTCTTTTAATACCAGTTCTTTATCTATAGAAACGTTAGAAGTGTAAAAAAAGTTAAAAGGTACTGCATCGAAATCTTTTATCAATGAGTAACCAAATTGCAGGCCAAACTCATTTATATACTCTAAAAAAGGGGTTTTAGATATCCTTCTATGCCATTTCGTATATCCTAGAACAGCTACATTGCTATAAGCACCGCACTCGATCCATCTTTTATGGTGATAATACAACCATCTCCTAGAAGGTACAGTATCGTCACCTAAAAAGATCACCCTTTCACCCTTTGACTTTTCAACACCTAAGTTGCGTGCTGCAGCAGGTCCTTTGCCAGAAGACAGAAAAACAGATAAACGGAAAGGAACACTTACACGTCTAAGCCACTCTAAGGTCCCATCTTTGGAATTATCGTCTACTATTACAACTTCGAATTCTGGAGCTTTCACTTGAGAGCATAGTGCTGCTAGAACTTGCGACAAACTATCTGAACGTTTAAAAGAAGGTATTACAACAGAATAAAGAAATCTTGACATACCACCAACCTGCTTTTTCCCTGCAAAGATACCATAATTAACGCATAATACTGGATAACTCTAAAAATTGAAAATTGATTGTTTCAGGTAGCAGAGAAAGAAAAAAATCTGAAGAAAAAAACTCGCTATCTCCAGGATAGGTGGGTATTACAGCGAGGGGAAACTTTTCAAAAATTGTACTATCCTGCACTGAACGTAAACTCTGAACAAATTTTCTTTTAGATACTAAATCTTTCAAGTTACAAAATATCATATCTTTAGCTTTCATTTGTGCATATAATCTAGGATCTTCATTTCTTGCAAAAGGTAATAATTTTCCTATCAAACTTCTATTTTTATTATTTTTTGTCTTGAGAAAGTACAACCTATGTAGGAAAGTAAATATTGCCAAATTAACCATTCGATCGAATAAAGAAGAATCGTAATTCTTAAATACCGTCCAAAAAGCGTTTCTTTCAAATAAAGCACCACGTTCACCTAAACCCAATTTTTTACTACTAGCTTGTGACATATGAAAAACTTTAGCTTCTCGGGAAAATACTACCCGTTCTCCATATATATTAACTCTCCACCCAAGATCTACATCTTCAAAATACGCAAAATAATCTTTATCAAAACCTCCTACTAACAAATACAGTCTTCTGTCTATGATCATGTTGGCACCACAAGGAAACAATATATTATCACCAGTTTCGGGTAAAACAACTTTTTCTAAATCAAAACCGTAGTAGCGTTGGAATGCGTGTCCATCAAAAGTCATAATACCACCGGCAAAGTCTAACCGTGATCCTTCCCAGTCAACTATCAATCCAGATACAACCTTAGCCTTTTCCTTCTCCACAGCCGTGCAAAGATGAATATACCAATTCTTAGAAACCCTAACGTCATTATTCAAAAAAATCAGATACTCAGAATCTACTTCCCGTGCTGCAGCATCTATAGCTCCAGCAAAACCTAGATTAACCTTACTACGTAAATATTTTAAACCGAGAGATTTAACTAAAAGTTCTGTACCATCGCTGGAACCGTTATCAAATACAACTATTTCTGAATCGCCAATATAATCGATAGAATTTATACATTCCTCCAAAAGAGCACGTCCATTCCACGAAGGAATTATTATAGATGCAAACTTTCTACTCACCTCTTACCAAATAAAGACAAAACCCTATTGGCAACAGACAACAAGTATTTTTCTTTGTAAATAGGATTTATACACCTAGATAACTTACGAGGATTCTTGAAAAAATTAACTAAGGGTTTAATTGTATCAGTAAGTAACCACTTCCTCACTAGCCTCTTACCATTTTCTGCATACTTACGGGCCAGCTCCTTATTTTGTAAAACTTTTACCAAGGCTTCCTTTACATCTCTTACCTCCTTAGAGGTTATCACGATTCCAGCGTTAGCTTTTTCTATCTCATAAGCAAGAATACTCCCCTCCTCTATTATCACCGGACACCCTACAGCTAAAGCGTCTAAATATCTTGTCCTAAAAGATAACAAAGTTTCTATCTCTCTTTTACCTATTGTTATAAGTAGATCAACCTCTCTTAAAAGATTCAATACTTTGCTATATTCTAAAGAATCGATAAAAAAAATCTTCCTATCGATAAAACTTTTGTATCTGTTCTTCACACTTTCATATATACCTAACGGTGTTGTATCAGGATGCGGAGAATTGATAAAAATCAAAGATCCTAAATCATAGTTTACAACCGCCTCTATCACAGGAAAAGGATCGTACCATGGGTATAGAGATCCAAACAGAATTCGAGGTTGTGGAACAGAATAACCTAAAAGCGGTCTATAAGGCGGTAAATCTGCAGGTGGAGAAGAAGGAATCTCTCCAAAAATAGTATCAAACGAGGGATCTTGCAAATAAAGATCAGGCGATACTCTACCTAACACCATAAGCATAGCAAAATAAAAAATCTTTTGGTTTCTGTGTGCTATAAGAAAAAAGTCTCCCATTGCAAGCTGGGTTTTTAAACGTTCCAGATCATCGTGGTAAATTCTCGAACCTATTTCGTGAATATATTCGAGGTTCTCTACTATATATGGATCGTACAAATCTACAGCTATAGGTAGACCATTGTAAATATTCAAGATCTCTGTAGCTAAGTATCCCTGTACCAATAGGGAATTTACATCCTGAAAAAGTGAACCTATATATTCCTTTCTATAAGTTCTATATTCTACACCTTCTATCTCTTCGACAGATATACTCGGTGCCGAGAGAACAACTTTAAAACCTTCTTTAGCAAGTAACCGTGCAATATCCAAATATCTCTTGCCGATTCCTGCTACAGTTGTTCGTAGAGGTTCGCTTACAAAAAGTCCTACTTTCTCCATAACTTTCTAGCAAGAATAAATATCTTACGCCACCACCGTGAATTAAGCTCAAGGCGTAACCGTTCGATCTCTGCAACTAATTCCTTCTCCCTGGCAAACATCTGCTCTAAATGTTTACCCCTATCATCTGCAGCTTCCTTAAAACGCGCTAAATCTGCTGACACTCTCTCATACTCTAGGCGCAGAGCTTCTACCTCCCCTTTCAAAGGGTAAAAACGTTTCTCAAGTTCAAAAAATCTGTTTTGCCAAATAAGCTTTTCATCGTACAAAATGTTGTTAAACCTGCGAAGCTCTCCTATCTCTTCCCTCATACTAGACAAATTAGCAGTTAAAAGAGCAACTTCGTCTTTGAACTTATCTATAAGAGGGAGTAAACATTCTACACTACCAGAGTAGCGTTTCCATATTTCTCTTTTAACTTTCCTAAAATCATCTCTTCTCCACGGATCATTCCCGAACACCTGATCACTGCCCTTAAAATGGCGGTATTCACACGTAACTCTTGGAATATGTATAAACCTAAATTTGAAACTGAGCCGTATTATAAAGTCCCAATCCTCAAAGAAAGGTAAACTTTCATCGAATAAACCAACTTTATCTAGAGCTTCTCTAGGTATAAGTAGTGTATTGAAAGGGATAAAGTTATCTACTTTTATAAGATCTTTATCAAAGTCTCTACTATATACAAGTTTCCTAGAGGTAGGTTCCCAGCCATCTTGAGTAACTTCATAGAACACAACGGCAGCATCTGAGTATACTACAGCATCCCTCTGATTTTTAGCTACAGATGTTATAGTAACCAAATGTTCCGGTTCCCACAGATCGTCATCATCCAAAAAAGCTATATACTCTCCTGTCGCGAACTTTAGACCTACATTTGCTGCAGCTGCTCGCCCTTTGTTACTATCCAGATCCACAATACGTACATCGAAATCGAATTTATCACAATCTATCTCAGGTTTATCACCACCGTCATTTACTACTATAACCTCAAGGTTACGGTATCTATTAGAAGCTATGCTATCTAAAGCTTCCTTTAAAAGAGTAGGACGATTAAATGTTCTAACTATAACTGAAACTTTAAGCGGTTCTGTAACCACTGAATAACCGTTTGTGTTACCTCCCATTTGATGAGCAAACCAGGTTAGTGAACTTTTACGAATATTTTCTATATCGCTTACAAAATAAGCTTCAGCGAGAACCGTCTCAGGAGATAAAGTAAGCGTTCTAAACTTCTTAAGTCCTAAAGAGGCATTATGATAGGGATGCTTCTTGAGCTGGCTTTTATAAAGTTCCATAAGCGTACACAACTCTTTTTCTACAGAGGTTATATCAACTAAAGTATTAGGTTTCAGCTGATGGTTTACTTCGTAGAACCAAAACTGGGTATTTGTAAAAACGTTTAAAATATCGAGATCTCTAACAGAATTAAGAGCTAAAAACGAAGCTATAAAAGTTGCTTTATGATCATCAGTTATCTCACTCGCAGAAGGGATCAACACCAAATCGTAACACCCTTTCACCAATACTTTTTTCAAAAAATCTTTAATTTCACTTATATAATCTATCAATTTTCCATCCGGTAAATTCAAAGGCTCTAACAAAAATGCATCCAAGTGAAGAGCTACTATTTGCGCTTCACGAAATCTACTCTCCTTTTCTTCTCCTCCGTCAGAAACAAAAAGCAGATCGATACTACTTCCAACCTCTTTACGTAAACGAATCAGCAAACCTCCACATCCAAACAGCTCATCATCGTAATGAGGAGCAATCACCAAAACCTTTTCAGGAGTAGGAAGAGAGGTAGTAGAAACAATTTCCCTCATACTATATCCCAATCTCCCAAGTAGTAATCATAATTATACGCCTTTTTCCATATACCCCTTATCCCTCCTCTCCCTCTAACAGCTACAAGAACCATTTCTGAATTGGGTAAAAAATCTAACGCTGTAAAGGTATCCCAACTCTCATCTCTATTATCGTTCCATATTTTTACAATTTTTATACCTTCTCGAGCCAGATCATCTAAAACAGATATTATAAGAGGTTTCAATTTACCAGGAAGATATACAACTTCTGTTAACCACGCTTCTTTACCTAGGAATGCTGCAGTTATCCACCCTTGTTTGTAGTCGATATAAAAACGGTAATACCGATCTGGACGTTCAAAATACCGCCATAATAGAAAGTTGTAGCTACGAATGATCCCTTTTCTTCTCACTTTTCTCCATAAATTTTCAAGCTCTTTAGTAGGTTTATCACTAGTTATAATATCGGAATCTGCAAGGTTACACTTTCTAGGCACACCCTGCCAGAAAAAAAAAGGCTTAACAGGTTCATAACCTAGGAATTTTTGCCCTATGATAAAATGCCTATAACTAGGAAACCCAAAAACCCAAGGCAGATCCTCTTTAGCAGGTATACCGTCCAACATAGCTTCAGCAGTCAACACAAGTGGAAGCCGCTTGCTGAGTCCTAAAGGCTCAGCTGCAAAATCCACTAATTGCCATAAAAAACGTTCTTCTCCTCCATACAACGCCTTAAAACCTATTGTACCTGTATGAGCTACTATTCTTTTATCACCTTTCGATCTGGCTATAAATGAACGAGATAGACCAGGCAGTCTCTTATACTTCCATATTATCTCTTCCGGAGAGAAAGTACGATCAAATCTCTTTTCTAAAAAGGTACATAATTCCTCTATATCTTCGTCGCTACTCTCGTAAATAGATATATTTCTTTGTCTCATCAATATCTCCACACCATAAGTTGGTACCACTTACAATAAACAAAGTTCCTTTAGTTTTTCCCGCACGCTCCAAAACGCCTAACGCTTTATCTATCATATTGTCCCCTACCCATACAGCACAAGGAAAACCAACTTTTAAAGGTGAATAGACAATCAAATCTACTTCGGTCGGTAAAGATCTAAGTTTATCATCTAGATCTGTTTTCCATATCTTATCAAGTAACTTTAGCATAAAAAAAGCTACTAATCTGTTATACCGTCTATTAAGATAAATATTTAAAGACTTATCGAAATAATTAAAGTTTAACCGATCTAAAGAGTGGCCCCAATTGTGCTCTACGACTAAATTAGGGTCTATAAACACTTTTACACCTTTTTTACGCATCATAAACAACCATTCAGTCTCTTCAAAAAACAAAAAATAGTTTTCAGGAAGAGGTTCATAGCTATCCCTTCCTATAACCATAAGTGCACCTGATATATTTTTTACTTTTACAGGATCTTTAGAAACGCAAATCTTTAAAGTATTATATATCTGTTTATAGAAGGCACGTTTCCACAACGTAAAATTTCTAGATACAATGTAGAGATAGAGAGTTTCGATCAAGTCAAAACTTCTTTGAGGTGAAAAAAACCACTTACCCAAAGAAAATTGAGGGCCAAATATAGCTCTCGAGTTAATGTAAGATCTTATATTGGAAAGAGAAGATGGCATAAAACAGAGGTCAGGATTAGCTAAAAATAGTAGATCACCTGTTGCTTCTTTAACTCCTAAATTAATGCCACGTGCATAACCTACATTTTTCGAATGTAAAATAATATCTGCATCTACAGAGTCAAGAGATCTATCGTTGCCACTGTTATCTACTACGATTATCTCTCCTTGCAAACCTTCTCTTTCCAACTCACGTTTAAAAGAAAAAATGAGTCTCCCTATCTCTCTAGCCGAAAAATAACTAACGGTAACTAGAGAGATACGCATCTATATCATCTAGTCTTACCTACCACAAAAGCAGGATCGTTGTTGGAATCTCTAACAACTTGCGCTGTAGCTAGTATCTTACCAGATCCAACTTGTATCTCTAGAGTAAACACACCTTCATAATCCCCCAAATCGTGCTGCAAAGCTCCTATTTGTCTTACCTTACCAGCAGGTACCTGATAATTAATACTTTTTATAACAGAACCATCCGGTGCTTTATATACTAATTGGCAACTTGCCGGCTCTTCAGAAGAGTTATATATCCAAACTACGCTTCTGTATCCTTGGCCGTAACGCAAACCTACAAGTATATGTTTCTTTCCAAAAGTAGCTGCATCTTCATCAGTCATAGCTGGTATGAACTGTCCGTACCTATTAAGGACACCTTGGTCGTCAAAACTCTCACCTTGAACAATCGGGTAAACTCCATTAACTCCAGGACTAGTTACTTTTAACACCCCAACAGCGTCCTCGTTATTGAAATACTGGGATAATATTCCACCTATACGTAAAGTTTGACGTGGAGCCAAAGTAACAGGACCGTGAGTAACAGATGTTTGATTTACACCTATAGGAATAAACTCGAAGTAAACATCCATAGGATAGCCTGTAATATTTGCAACTACCGCATCACCTATCCAATTCGCGTTGTTCAAACCTGGTCTATGAATTAAACCAACAAGGTATTGAGTGGAACTGTTAGTTCTGCCTGGCATTAAAAACGAAGGATCTTCAGTACCTTTTCTAACGTTAGCGCCATAAGCCAACAAAGGTGCACCTTCCTCTATTTCTATTTCAACCATATAATCTGTTTCACCTGTTACATTCAATTGTTCTCTTACATCTTTCGGTTGTAGCTGTACCTGATTACCAAAACTCTTGGTTACAGTTCCAAGTAAAGACCCGTCTCTAGAATAAGCCCTTATAGTACATATAGCACCGTCATCATTCGGCTTAGTTATTCCAAAATAGCTTATCCTACTATCGTTATCATTCAAACCTATAAGGTAAAGTTTAGGATTAGTTTCGATATTGTAAAGATAGGAAGTAAACTTACTAAAAGAAAGAGACTGTACAGATTGCCAGAATTCATCTTCTCCTTTCATAGTTCGATTAAATGAAGTAACTACGGGTTCTATTGAACTGTTTTGTGGGTACACCTCTATCAACCCTGAGATGTTTACAAGTCCAAAGACCGATTCCAGAACATTGTAAAGTATCTTAGTCTCACCTGGCATAAGCGTAACAGTAGAGGTTGGAGGATTTTGATAGGGATTACCTCTTTTTCTAAAAACTATATCTACAGTCATACTTTCATTTGACGGATTGTATATATACAAATCGCTTTGCTGTGGTAAACCTTGGGCAAGGTTAGAAACTGCCAACCAAGGAACTACTATTTCGGCTTCATTTCCGTTTCCGCCGCCTCCGTTTGCATCTATAGATACATTTATTTCCCCAACAGCTCCAGCACACTCACTATTAGTTACAGTAACAGTTTTATTGCCTGCAAACGACCATTTAGCATCTATAGTGGAGCTGTTGCCAGAAGCAGCCTGCGATACGATAGTACCGTCACCTACATTCCAGCTCCACCCTGAGACGTCAGGAGTACATCCTTGAGCAGTAGCTGTAAAGGAAAGTATCTGATCAATACTACCCGAAGTGGGACCAGTTACCTGTATACTACTTCCATTCCCATCTCCTCCACTAGGAGTAATATTAACATTATGAGAATCTGAACCGCATCCTTCGTTAAACACAGATAAAGTCTTGCTACCTGCACTGTTCCACTTAACTTTAATAGAAGAATTAGTAGAAGGCCCTATTATATCACCTCCATCTGTATCCCACTGCCATCCTCCTATAGCAGGTACACAGTTTTGATAGTTCGCAGTGAAACTCAGTTCTTCTCCAACAGTACCAGTTGTAGGACCAGATATAGTAACTACACCGTTACCTCCTCCACCACCTCCTCCGGAGGAGATAGTAACCACCTTTGATCCTTGAGCATTACCACAGCCACTGTTTGTAACAGAGATATTTTTGGTACCAGGGGTAGACCATTTTACAGAAACGTTAGATCCATTGGAAGATCCAACAATAGTTCCTCCGTCAACGTTCCAATTCCAACCATTATTATCAGGAGTACAGTTTGAAGCAGAAGCTGTAAAATCAAGAGTTTGATTTACTACACCATTCGAAGGACCAGTTACAGATATAGAAGGAGGATTAGGAGTGGAAACAATTATCATAACATGAGTAAACTCATCACTGGCAGATCCTCTTCTAACACGTAGCTTCGGAGTATAATTGCCTTCACTGTTGTATACATGGGAAGTCACAGGAGAACTATTGTTAGAATCTTCGAAAATTCCATCTCCATCCCAATCGTAATCCCAGAATTCAGGGGACCCAGTACTACTATCTTGAAAATTTATAGTTTGTCCCACACTAGCAGAACAAGCCGCACTCGAACAAAATATATTAGTAGCTTGGAACTCAGCGTTTAGAGGTTCTAGAGAAGTAATAGTCACATCTACAGTGCCACTCTGAATAGGACCCGTTATACAGTTACGAACATACACAGAAACAGTATAAGTTCCGAGGTTAGAATATGTATGAGTCGGATTTGGACCAGTAGAAGGATCAGAGACCCATCCAGTTGAAGGACACCCTGTAGAACCATCACCAAAATCCCAGCACCACTCGGTAGCTCCGGTAGAATTTACAGAAAACTCTACCACATTGTTGACTTGATTAACTATAACAGGTGTATCAACAGACAAAGTTGGAAGAGCGTTCACAGTAACATTAGCACTCTTGTTATCACTTCCAGCAGAATTGGTAGCTGTAAGAGTAACAGTATAGTTGCCTGCAGCTGTAGAAGCAGAAGTATTCCATACAAACGGATCAACATTACCAGCTGTGGCAACAGTATTGTTAGAAGAGTCTTTGACCTCCCACGAAAGAGTTATAGGAGGTTGACCTGTTACATTCTGAGCATCAAAAGTTACAGACTGACACTGTAAAGCCGGATTAGGATAAACCGATATCCCTCCTATAGAAGGTGCAGGATCATTGATAGTAACCTGAATAGCTCCTTGAGCATTACTACAACCACTGTTAGTAACAGTAACGTTTTTTACACCAATACTGTTCCAATAAACGTCTATACTAGAACCATTGCTAGATCCTACTATAGTACCACCATCAACGTTCCAACTCCAACCATTAGTAACAGGGGTACACCCAACAGCATTGGCCGTAAAAGTTAAAGTATCTCCAGCGTACCCAGAAGTTGGTCCAGAAATATTGATGGTAGGAGTATTACCCACCCACTCATGTATATCTAGTATAGTAAGAGCTGCTCTGTAGAGATATCTACCATTAAAACGTGCTTTACGAGGCATCACCTGCGAAAATCCAGTTGAGTTTAAAGAGTAGTACCAGCCCCAATAATCAACGGTATCTATACTCCCAGGATCACCATCTACGTAAGTATAAGTACCTTTAGGGGAAATCTCACGAGGATTATAAGGATCGCTTACATCAAACAAAAACTCCTGCTGTAAACCACTATGACACTTAGTCTCATTACCTAAATACAAAAACGGCACCCCACCCTCAGCATACGAAAACGACACAAACATAAACGCACTAGAAGAAGCTAACTCAGCACGAGTACTACTAACTAAACTAGCACCACTACAAACACCATCATCCAAACACTGCGTCATCCTAAATATATCCAAATACTCATCACTACCATTACGAACAACATACACACCTAAATAAACATCACCACCATACTCCCAAAAAGCTATACCATTACTCACAACATCCACATTACCATGCAACCTAACAACCAACTGAGGATTCTCAGGATCATCCACCTTATACACCCACACACCACGAGCAGGATCGGTAAACATACCCGTACTAACAGCTAAATACACAGAACCACCAAACCTAATACCATCAACATACTTGCCAGCTAAATTTATAACCTCACCCCTATAAGCACCACCACAACTACCACCAACAACCAAATCGTTCTGATAACAACCACCTAAACCACCAGCTATACCCAAATTAACCAAATGCACACCAGAAACACCACCAACATCACTACCAATAAACGCATACAAAACACCACCTATATCACCAACCCACACAGAACGACCATCCAACGCATCGTTCTGATACTTGTATGAAACATTACCACCTCCATCGTAACTAAACACAAACGTACCAACCTCTAACCCAGTAAACACAAATAAATCACTACCCACAGGAGCACTCAAATCCTGCACATAACTATCACCCTCACCACCAGGAGGCCAAACACAATTATTCACAGCACAAAAAGCCCTACCATCTATATCAACCAACTTCTCAGGATCAACAGCCCTACTACCACTTATATCCCATATGTGAAAACCTCCCCAATAAGCACTATATAACCTACCACCACGTACCTCCACATCCTGCCACAACGGATAATTAGAATCAGCAACCTGATTACCAGTATACGCAGTAGTATCACGATCCTTACTACTAGGAAAACCAGGAATCTGACCCTCATCAACAGGCTTCAACTCTCCCCACAAAGCACTCCTACAATCCAACAAATCACTACCACTCAACGAACCACATACACCATAACCAGGACTCCCCTCAGTACATACCTTACCAAATAAAAAGGAAGAAGGTAGTATCAAGAGTATAGCATTTACTTTTTTTATCATCGTTCGTATTACTTTACTACAAATTACCCTGTAATAAAAATTTTAGAACAAAAAAAAAGGCTGGCAAAGCCAGCCTTCATGCTTCTAATTCAAAAAAATCTACACTACGGTGACACCAGGATAACGCCCAAACCGTTTTCGAAGCAAGCGTGTTGTAGCGTCACCGCTTGGAATCCTACGCTAAACCTACCCATAGCCGACATAATGGCGCTAACGTAAGATTGAGCGGGACCTCCGGTTGGGTCAAGAGTAGCATCTGGGAAGTAATGGTTAAGGTTAAGGTACAACCAACCGAAGTTAAATGGAGGTGAAACAGGATCGGCTCCGGGCACTGTAGGTGATGTGAGGTGATAACGCGCGGTCTCCAATGGGAAACAGGTGGGATCTTCACCTAATGGAGGTGACACTATAGAGCCTGTAGGCACACATAGGTTAGCAGGCAACTCAGCTTCGTCGAATGCCACAACATCGGCAGCATTTAACGGGAACCATGGAGGAGCACCACCGCAGGCATAACCACTGAAGCTAGGCGATGTATCTTTCGAGTCTCTCCATACAACCAGTTCAGTACCTCCATCAAATGTACCACCCATTATATATCTAACAGCATGAGTAGTAGCCAAAGGCTCACGATCATCGGTAGTGGCGAATCCTACATATCTGCCGTAGAAGGTATATTGCCCGACGTTATTAAAGGTATTCTCATCAGCCTCTATGTGAACCAGAGTATCACCCTGAGCAAAGTTATTAACATCGTCTACGTAGAAGTAATCACCCCACAAAACGTTGAGGTTGCTTGCAACACCGGTTCCACCATCAGCGAAGTAACCAGGTTCACCTGGGAACTGGAGCGAACATTGATTTACAACATCTATTGTTATATAACCGCGTGCTACGTTATCTCCATACGGGGCTCCTGCACAACTTCCAAAAACAGGAGAAGCGTTTCCAGTGTGCCAGCCCTGTATATGCCCTAACAACGTAGCATCAAGAGCCGGTGTCGGGAACGGGAAAGCGGTACAGTTAGGATAAACAACATCACCGCTTAACGGACCCTGAGGGCTTATAGTATCAGCAGGGTCATCATCAAGGTCAGCAGTTACAGGCAAAATACCATTACAGAAAACGTCACGCAAGTTTATAGTTTGAACATCATAACCGGTTAGATAAACATCGAAGTCGAGCGAAGGTACACTAAAATCGGTCCACAATGTAACGTGAGCTACTACAGGTTCATCAGAAGCGTTATTTATAGAAAAAAGAGTAGTAAAGCCATCGGCGCTTCCACATCTATCCAAATCCACCTCAAAATAGGGCAAAAGCAAAGTAGCAGCTGGAACAGCATCTATAGTACACACAGCACCAAACGCATTACTCCCCAGCCCTACCAACGCAGCAACAGATACCGCCGCAGTCATAAACTTTTTCATTTTCATATTCCTTATCTCCTTTCTCATAATCTTTATTCCCTCCTTACCGAACACTTATATTTTTTAATTGTATGGTAAGAAGTTCACCTCTTACTAGCTATCTCTCCTCGTAACTCCTTGGTCTTCCTCCCTTTATGGCATCACCTCCCTGTTAAAAATGTTTCTTATTCTAAGAATATAGATTGGTTTTTTGCTTTTGTCAACCTCTCTTTTTAACCTTCCAGACTTCTACCCTACCAAATTTGGTACACTGCGGCGCAACTTTAAATAAAACCTCACTACCAGGTTCACCAGCATAACTTATAATCACTTCGCTATCACCATCTCTATCCAGATTAGCTATTTTCAAACCGTAAACGGAACATTTTTCATTGTCTCCTATACTTTCTTTCTCCAGCACGAAATTTCCTTTCTCGTTTAGTAAAATCCAAATAGTACCCATCCTTCCACCTAAAATAAGGTCGTGATCCCCGTCTCCATCAAGATCTCCTGTAGCTATAGAATTTATCGCTTCGTCCGTATCTTTGGAAAAAACTACTTTGCCGCTCCATCCATTTTTACTATACTCAAATATCTCTACTACAGAACGCCACTCACCAGCTTGCTGAACCAACGATGCAAGAACAACCTTATCCGGCTCTTTATCAGCCGAATCTACAAGAGCAACAGACCAAGGAATTGCTCTATTATGAACAGGTTTTGCAAAGAAGGTCGATTTTACCTTACCATTATCAAAAAAATGCAATATATCTGTAACGTTTCTTACTCTACTAGCAACAATAAATTCTAGATGACCATTTCCAACTATAAGATCCCCTATCGCCATACTATCACCAAAATGGCGTATCTTAGTATCCTCTACGTTTACCATAAGCCATGTACCGTCTCCCTGGTTCAGATATACTCGCTCACCTTCAGCCTTTCCTCCGAAAGAAGGTTTAGTATCTCCTGTCTTTATTACAAGTCTAGGACCTTCTCCTAAAACAACAAAATCTGGCTTACCGTCGGAGTTCCAATCTACCACTTCTACTTCACGTGAAGAAAAACTAGCGGCTTCCTCACCTTTACCAGGTTCTCTAAACTCCAAACCTACACTCCAATCTTGAAATTCCCCTAAATTTTTTTGTACATATACCTTTATCCCCCGCAAATGCGATACAACAACTATATCTAGCAATCCATTACCGTCGAAATCTGCCAAACCTACGTCGCCATAATCTAAAGCAAAGTCAGGAAAAACAGCTTCTTTCCATAGTCTCCAACCACCTTTACCATCTCCTAAAAAGATAACAGGTGTCTTAAACTGACCTTTACGTGGCGGAGGAAAAACAAGGTCTAGGTTCCCATCTTTGTTTATATCTCCTATAGCAAAACCGTGTCTCCACTGTCCTCTTTTAGGAAGACCCCTATCAAAAGGTATAAAATTCAACTTGTCTACTTCTTGCAATACCAGCGTATCTGGAAGAGGTTCCTCAGGAGCAAAAAAATCCTTGGGCGGGGGTAGAGTTTTAGGATCGTATATCCTCACGTATAGATACTCTTCGTCTTCCTTCTCAAGATAAAAAGGTATACCAAACCCCCTGTATCTAATTTTTACCATATTAGCACCTATGATCCTGTAAGTACCAGGGACCTTTTTAAGTTTTTGGATAAAATATCTCCTACCATTTTTATCTGTCAACCATTTGCCATCAGGAGGCTCAAGGTCAAAAAAACGACCAGTCTTTACCTCACTACTATCTTTTTTATTATCCTTGTCACTCACCACACTCTCGGTACCTATCCCTTTCAAATAACTAGATACACAAAGAAAAACTACAAACAAAATGATCTTTCTCATAACCCTACACCTCTTAAAAACTTTTTGAGTTATAATGTCTGGTTAGTAGATTATACCAAAACAAAGTAAGGGAGAAATTATTATGGTAATAAGAAAATTAGCTTTTGTGATGTTAACAGGATTTTTTTTAAGTGAAGTTACAGTAATAGCTGAAGAAGGAAAAGTTGTAGTAGAAAAAGAGGTAATAGATTTAGGTTCAATAGCTAAAAACGAATCTAGAGAAGTAGAATTTACAATATACAACGGAACGGACAAACCTCTATCTATAATTAAAGCTTCACCTACATGTGGGTGCACAGTAGTAAAATTTGATAAAACAATAGAACCCGGTAAAACAGGAATTATAAAAGCTAAATTTGACTCAACAGGTTTAAAGCTGGGAAAAGCAAGAAGTAAAATAATTGTAGAAACCGACAATCCTTATTTTAAAAAAATTGAACTATCTATAGAAGCTAACATAGAGGAATATATAAAAATTCTTCCTCCCTACTCACGATGGATCGTATACAAAGGAGCAAAAAGTGGTACTACAGAACACTTTATTTTTGACGAGCAGGGAGAGAAATTTAATATAGTTGACGTAAAAAGCGACTACAAATACGTTAAATACTCCTACAACCAAGAAGAACGGCTAGGTAAGGATGGTTGGATTCTAACATTAACATTCGATCCACAAGCAGCACCTATAGGACCTATAAAAGGATCTATCCAGATAACTACAGACCATAAGAAACAGAAGAAAGCTATCTTACCAATCTCAGGATTTGTTAGACCAGCATTCTTCATAGGGCAGTACGACAAATTAACACCAAAAGATGGCAATTTTGGAACTTTTACAATAAGTGAAGGTAAACCAAGGATATTCAGATACGTATTTAACAACTTTACAGAAATACCTATAGAGGAACTAAAAGCAACTACAGATATAAAAGGTGTAGAAGTAGTAACAAAAGAAATATCCAAAGGACACAAATACCTAATAAAGGTAATATTCGATTCTTCGAACTTAAAGGAAGGGAAGTTCAAAGGTTTACTAACACTAGAATTTAAACATCCACTGAGGCAAAAAGTGATATTACCTATAAAAGGAGAAATAGATATAGCTAAAACCTTACCTACAAGCAACTAGAAATAAAAAAACACTTTAAAGCAGGGCATCAATATTTGCAAGATCGCGGATAGTATACACGATGCATCTGTATTTATATCTAGCTCAAATATATTTAATCTAGCTCAAACCGGTATAAATGTATGGGCAAAAGCTGCTCTTGACTACCGATTTAATTTTTAATATCTATGCAAAGTTAGGTATTTTCAGCACTTTTGAACCCCTAAACGCAGGAAGCAACCCAGCCATACAGACAAAAGTGTTAGGTACACTTAAACTGTCAAACTTTTACTATACACGTTACTTTTACAGTAATAACAATACCCGCAAAGTTGGAAAAATAAGTAACCAAATCGTTGATTAGCTATACAAATTTATACATTGCAAACATGCAAACAGTAATAATATTGCACAACCTATATATCTCACCTATTTGTTCAGAAACATATAGTAGCTACAGCTTGACAAAAAATATACAACTGTTACTCTATATTTAAATTCTCGTTTTTTAATTCAAACTGTATTTCTCAAAAAATTCTATATACTCCGAACTAAGTTTAAGGAAAGTAACCCTCGGGAGCGAATATTTTAACTTTAGGCATAGAAAGGATTTTTATCTCAATAGGCCTGAATTCCACCTCGTTTCTCGCAAAGGTAGCTTCGAACAACAACCGGTATCTAGATTCTAAATCGTTAAGAATATCGGCATAGACCTTTTCTATAGAGGTTGTATCTCTCATATTATAGAAGACCCCTCCTGTTATAGAAGCTATTTTGCGCAGTACACTCTTGCCTTTACGCGACTCACCCAACCCCAAGGTGTAGACTACAACCTTACTTTTTCTAAGCAAGCTCAAAACCTCTTGCAAAGAAAACTTTGAGTGTTCATCTATGCCATCCGATAAAAGTACAACAGCGTTTAACCCTTCTACTCCATTTAAACTAGCTACAGCTCTTACTACAGCATCGTATAGAGCTGTTCCCCTTTCAGCTTCCAATTTTGTTATAGCTTTAGTTAGTAATAGATAATCGCGTGTAAAAGGAGAAATTACTGAGACAAAATCGTTAAAACTCAAGATCGAGACAAAATTTCCTCCATCAACAGCTTTTTTTGAGAAATACAACGCCGCTTTACGCACCTCGGGCATAAGTTTTTCCATAGAAGATGAACTATCTATAAGTAAGACGGCAGAAAAAGGTTTACTACCCACTCTTTCAACAGAAAGGACCTTCCTTTTTTCTCCTTTATCGTAGAGTTCTATATCGGAAGGTGTAAAATTTGCACTAACTTTCTTAGATAGAGAAAAAAATATTTCTACAACTTTGACCTCTAGCTGTTCCACAAATCCTTCAACGTTTATAAGTACAGAGTCTTCGTCTTCTCTACCGTCATCCAACCTTACACGAGCTTTAAAAATGCCGTATTCTTCAGAGGACAAAGTTACTACACCTTCCCAGGGTTCCTGGTACAGAGTGACTAGTGGTTTTCCATTCCATTCCAACTTTAGATATTCAACTTTTCTATTTTGCGGCTTATCAACTCTTATTCTAAAAGGCACAACTTTCCCTTTAAAACCTGCACCAGGTTGTAAAATTCTAACCCTAAAAACGTGTTCGCTGGAATTTAATACTATCTCATCTCTACCTATCTCATGGCCCTCAGCATTGTACCCTACACCCTCTAAAATTACCGGTACGGGTAATTTACCCAGATTAAACTCTACAGAAAATGGGGGTTCTGTTTTTACTACACGGTAAGTATCGTTACCCTTTAAAGTAAACACAACTTTAGAAATTTTTTTATCTGAAATAGCTAAAACTCTCACATTTCCTGTTATATAACGCCTATTTTTATCTAAGAGAAGCTTAAATTCTCCCTTTTCAATCGGAATCCCTAAAATATCGCTCAAAGAAAAATTTGGATAGGAAAACGTCTCCTCTTTATAATCAATTCTTGGATCAAACACATTAACTCTAGATATACTAGCAGTTTCCTTGTTGGCTTTCGAACTTTCGATCAAATCTTTTTCCTCTACCAATGGAACTTCTATTGTTTTGTCAGCTATAAATTCTCTTTTACTACCCTTATCGACTACCTTGACAATAACCCTATATATTCCAGGTCTAAGCAACCTATCAAAAGTTACAGGTAGTGGAGAGTTTACACTTTCAGGATATGAAAAAAGATACCTAAAGGTCTCAAACATTTCATCATTCTTAACGACTTCCCCTATAACCTCCAAGGTATAGAGGTTTACCTCTTCGGTTTCCACTACAGAAGAAATTTTCTCTTTATCCAAAGGAAGAATAAAAGTAACAAGAGTCCTGTCACCCCTTTTAGAAGGAAAATATACAGATAAATTTATATCTTTAGTATCTTCTCTCTTAATAGCTAATCGGCCAAGAAACTTATCTAACCATTCTGTACCAGGGGGTGGGAAAGGTTTAAGTGCAGAAGCCACTGAAGAAGAATAAGCCAGAGTACCTTGGGTAAAAACAAAATCCAGAGCAGCTTTGATAAAATCCGCATCAGATACAGGGCAAATTGTATTTACCTCATTCCACAAACGAGAGAGAGTAAAAGAGGGGAAATTAAAAAGAGTTCCGACACCTTCATGAGGATACCAAATTTTAAAACCTTTCTTCAAATTTACACGATAAAAAATTACAAATAATTCATAGGGATAATTTTCGCCTTCAGAGTAGTACCATACCTCTATAGGATATAACGTAGAACAACGTAACACCCTTCTTACTTGGGGTGAACCATTTAAGAGTAACATTTCACACCTTTGATCCCACTCGTAATCCGCTCCCATCAATCTACATTCTTCCAACCTACGGTACCACTTTTCCTTAAACTCATTCCGGCTAGTCTCCGGGTAGGGATCGCGCGATTTCCAAAAAGCATCTATGAAAGCTCTTTTGCGATGCTCCTCTTTTAGAGAAAGGTACACCTCTTTTTCTTGTTTACTTATTATAAGACTTACCTGTCTCAAAAAATCATCGTCCTTACCAAAACTTCTTTCAACCAAATATAACGAACCAAAAAATACAACTAACGTGATGCTCCTACCAAAACGACCCATTCTCCTTTTATATCACTATTTTTCAACTCCTCTACTACCTTTTCTACATTTCCAGATATAACCGTCTCAAATTTTTTGGTTACTTCCTTTACAAGAACTATTTCTCTTTCTCCGTTCAAGTTTTTAACACGTTCCAAAAAATCTACCAATCTATAAGGAGATACGAAAAAAACTGAAGTATGGTTTAAAGATTTTACAACTCTAAGTATTTTATCCAATTTAGACTTCTTCTTAGGTGGAAAACCGAAAAAAGTGAATGGAATCACGGGAAGTCCAGCAATCGACAAGGCAGCTGTAAGTGACGATGGCCCTGGAATAGCGACTATTTCAAACCCCTCTTCCCGTACCCTTTTAACCAAAACATATCCAGGATCAGATATCAGAGGAGTTCCTGCATCACTAACTAACGCAAGTTTCTTACCTTTATAAAGTAAAGACACTATTTTGTCTAACACCCTAAATTCAGATTTATCATTAACAACTAAAAGATTTTTCTTTCTTATATCGTAGTGAGAAAGAAGTTTTCGTGTTACTCTTGTGTCTTCACATAGTATATAATCCACTTCTTTTAGAATTCTTATGGCTCTTAAGGTGATATCTTCTATATTACCTATAGGAGTTGCTATTATATAAAGCGTGCCCATATTACTGAGTATTATCTTAGCATTCAGCAAGGGTAATATTTTCTTTTTACACGACAAAGTTGTAGCAGTCGTAGAATCTGAACCTATAACTCTGCTATATATACAAAAGTTACACTCAGCAATATGCAAAATTAGTGGTAAAAATATAAGCTACGAAGAGTTACTGGAACAAGTAATTTCAAGAAAACTAATTGTTCAAACTGCCAGAAAATTACAGATATCGGTATCCGAAGATGAAATAATACGTCATTTAAACCAATTAAAATCAATAGATGTTGTAGATAAACGTTTTATTTATCATATGATAAGAGAGCAACTTATAGTAGAAAAATACATAGAATCTTTTATAAAGCCCCAGGCGATAATCTCTTTTACGGAAATAAAAAATTATTACAATTCTCTCCCCGATCCAAAACCTCCCTTAAGGGTTTTAAAAGACAAGATCCGCAACTTACTTCATGAACAAAAAGTAACGGCAACGTTAAAAGAGTATTTATCTCTTCTGGAAACAAAAAGTGCAGTTAAGATAAATGACTACTTTATTAAACTTTCTGAATGTACCTCCACTCCCAAAGAAGCTAGCTTCTCTTCCAATTTTTCATATCCTCTTCTTAAATGATGTAAATTGGTAATAGTTGTTGTTCCGTGGGCTATCAAAGCACTTATAACAAGAGAAGCGGAAGCTCTTAAATCGCTAGCAGCAACTTTTGCTCCCAAGAGTAAGGAGGGATATATAACAGCTTTACTACCTTCTATTAAGAAATTAGCTCCCATTTTTTTCATTTCTTTTAAATGCTGGAATCGGTTTTCAAATATAGTTTCTACAACAGTTGTGGGTTTATCCAACTTAGTTGCTAAAGCGCAAAATTGAGCTTGTAAATCTGTAGGGAAACCTGGGTAAGGAGAGGTTTTTACACAATTAAGCTGGGAATTATAACGTTCTTTACCTCGAATAAAGATTGTGTTTGCAGTAGTTTCTATTTCAACTCCTACTTTTCTAAGAGTATAGATCAAAGATCTTAGATGCTCTGGAATACAATCCAGTACAGTAACCTCACCTCCTGTAGCAGCAGCTACAATAACGTACGTACCAGCTTCTATTCTGTCAGGAATAACGGAATGAGTAATATCATTGCTCAACAATGCACTGCCTTCTACTTCGATTACGGGAGAACCTGCACCTTTTATCTTAACTCCCATCTTCTTTAAAAAAGAAGCTAGATCAACTATTTCAGGCTCTTGAGCACAATTTAACAGTAGAGATTTACCTTTAACAGATGAAGCAAGCATCAGAGCGTTCTCTGTGCCTGTTACAGTTTTTACATTAAATGAAAAATTTGTAGGTTGTAACTTTCTAGCTTCAACCTTTATAAAATCGTTCTTCTCTTCTATCTCTGCACCAAAAGATGCAAACACTTTAAGATGCTGATCTATAGGTCTAACACCTATAGAACACCCGCCAGGTTTAGCAATATTTACCTTCCCAACTCTGGGCAAAAGAGCTCCTACTAACAATATACTAGCTCTCATTCTTCTAACGTGATCTGGATTTATAAAACTTTCTAAACTGTCTCCTACGGAAAGGTGAACAATATTATTTTCTCTGAACACTCCAACACCCAATTCAGATACTATTTGAAGTAACAAATCTATATCGCTAACCCAAGGTATATTTGTCAATTTTACTTTTCCTATATTTATAAGAGAGGCAGCTATTATAGGAAGAGCACTATTTTTAGCTCCTCCTATCCGTACAGTTCCTTTACTTATTTGAGGACCTTCTATAACTATAGAATCATCTATAAATTTTTTCACTTCAAATCCTCCGACCTCTCAAAAAGTAAAGCACGTTTATATCCTAAACCATCACACTTATATTTTGTTAGTCGAAAACCGTATCTTGCTCCTATTTCTACAACTTTCTTTTCCTGACCACAACCTATTTCACATACAAAAAATGCACCTTTTTTCAAAGATAAAGAAGAAAAAATAGTCTCGTAACTCGAAGTGCCTCCTGGAGAAAACAGTGCAACATGAGGTTCAAAATCAACAACACTCTTATCTATTTTAGAATCTGCGAAATCAACATATGGAGGATTGGTTACAACAAAATCAAAAGGTTCACTATCTAAAGCGTGTAGCCAATTGCTTTTTATTAAATAGAGTCTATCTTCTAACGCAAATTTTTTTCTATTTAAAAGAGCAA
>JALWYX010000078.1:22546-33071 GCA_027078415.1 Thermoanaerobaculia bacterium | reverse complement strand
TTTCTACCTTTTTTAAAGTTTTTTTAAAATCAATAATTTTTCTCTCTTTTTTAAAAAGAATTTGTTGCATTTTGGACTGTTTCGGTACTTCTAAAAGATAGGATAATATTCCTCTCTTAAAATTGAATATCTATCAATAATTTAACAATATACTTTGGAATGTAAAATTCATTTTTACATAATTTTATATAAAAATCTTTTTGATTTTTTTTCTTAATTGATTTAATATTCATATACACATTATCTGGTATATGCACCCTATGTAAATAGCCAAATAAGACTCTTAAAAAATAATTTTTATATGTGTATATATCTAAAATACCTCACAAAAGGGTGCTTTACAAGTAACTTAAAACTAACAATAATTGATGCATTTCAGATAGGAGTTTTAGCTGCTTCTCTACCCCCATACTCTTCTCTAGTTTTAAACTTGCCATCCATACCTATAGAAAATTACTACCTTTTTAAAAAAAATAGCAAAAACTACTTACTAATACCTAACTATCCTAAACTGATCTCTCCATACCTTACAATGGGAGTACACAACCTAACTATTTTAAAAATTTCACATCCCGGTTTTACTACAGCGAATATAATAATACCCAAAGATAAAATTAGTAGAGCAGTAGAAGTACGTATATCCAGAAAACCTACTTATAAAATAAAGATCATTTTTTCCCCTCAAAAAGACTATAGACAAGATTACTTTATAACGCTTTACAAAACCTCTCACCCAAACACAATTAGGCCTGTACTTCCTTCATTACTATCTCGCTATGCAAGCAAACCTCTTTTAGCAGGAGAACACTCTTACTCTTTTACCTTAGATCCCGGATCTTATATAGTTCATATTCAGGGCAATAGTCTAATATCACCTCCTGGTCTGTTTAATTCCAACAGAATAATAGAAGAAAAAACGTGGTTTTCTATAAAGTCCGATGAAACTGTAGAAGTAGGACCTTTCTTTATAAAAGAGCACGAACTAAGAGGAGAGATCCTAAAAAACGGTAAGGCTGTAGAGGGATTTATAGAATTTCAAACGTTGTTTCCTTTTATGCTATTTGAACTAGGAATACCAGGGCCTAAAATTACAAGAATATACACAAAAAACAAAACTTACACACTAAGATATATACCTTTTGCATCAAAAGATGTAAGTAAACACAAAAACAGTGTGCCTCCAACTATTCTGAGGGTATGTGTAGAAAAATTATGTACTCCATATTATCTTCCCACAATAAAGGAAGGTTTTCTAAGACTCGATATAAGAAAAAGCATAAAGTTAAATGTAATAGATGCGGAAAGTGGTGATTTTATAAAGTGGTCTATATTACACTTTAAGCCCGGTAAATATTCAACATTTAATTTTGACGGAGAAAAAATAACGTATCTAGATATATCTACACAAAACATGTTAACAGATGTAGTTAGAAACGGGAAAACTTTTATAAATGCTGCTCCTTATAGTACTGTATACGTAGAAGGTAAACACGGTCCCTATCTTTATGCAGGACAAGCAACAGTTAAAAACAATAACTCTATTACGGTAAAAGCCAACAAACAAAAAAAGTTACGTGGTCCTAGGATACTATTTAAAGACGGTTTTCCGGTACGGGCAGCACAAATTTTAGTGGTGAATAAAGACAACACTATCGACTGGAACTGTTCAACCCATTTGATAACAACCAACGATACAGGGTATTTTTTTCGCTCTATAGAATGCGTAAGAGGGAAACGAACTATACTAATAAGTCCTTATACCTACTGGATTGAAGTACCAGCCAGCCATCTTTATAAATCAAATCCAGTAGTAGTGGATAAAAACAGCAATTCGTCCTACATCTTTAAATTTGTCAACTCTTTAGGAGAACCGATATTTGGAGTTGTAACAAAACTAAGGTTAGATAATATAGAGTTATTTCCCAGTTCATTTGGCAATTTACTAGCAAAAACTGCGCTAGCAAATTTAATCAGCAACACTGAAGGAATGGTATTCATAAACGGAGTATCACCAAGGATGTGGGAAAAAGCAGAACTTATTCTACCCAACAACCGCACCTTAGACCTATTCTCTTTTACACCTAACAAGATAAATGTAGTACAACTAGAAGAACAGTTTTAAAACGGGCCCCCTAACTCTCTCATTGTAGGTCTTGTTTTAACCGCTACACCTAGACCATCACCTAAGGGAAGTATAGAGGCCTCCACTTGTGGGTGATGTAGCAGATAAAAGTTAAAAGCACGTATACTTTGGGTAGTAGAATCGTTTACATCCAAAGCAACTCTACCACCCCACAAAAGATTATCAAAAGTTATAATACCAAAATTCTTTACTAGCGGTAGTACCAGATCAAAGCTTTTTCTATACAAGCTTTTTTCATGATCTATGTAAACAAAATCGAAAGTTTCCTTACAACTTATCAAATAATCATTCACATCAGCTAAAACCAGTTTTACCTTATCCGCTAACCCAGCCTTACTTAAGAAGTTTTTGGCTTTGATCAATTTTTCTTCATCTTTCTCTACAGAGGTAACTTTTCCTCCCAAACCCGCAACAGCACGAGCAAACCATACAGTGGCGTATCCTACAGCCGTGCCAATTTCCAACACGTTAATAGCATGGGATGCTTTGATAAGAATAGTCAAAAAACGAGCCACTTCTGGATCTGAAATAGGAATACCGTTCTCTTTAGCGTAAAGTTCGATTTCACTTAACAGCTCATCTCTCTTAGGTTCTAACGATAGAAGGTATTCAGCCTGATCTTTTTGAATTATAGCGTCTACTCTCTCTTTCATAATAAAAGTAGTTTAAAATCAACTTATGCCCTAGTGCAAGAGAAAGAGGATGTTCATAATTATACTTCTAATATCAATTCTGTTTCTTATACTTTTTGATCTAGTTACTATAGACATAGCAGCTCTTATTATGTTAGCTGCTCTTGTGATAACAAATACTATAACCGTTGAAGAAGCAGCTAGCGGTTTTGGTAATCCTGCGGTACTCACAATAGTTTTCATGTTTATAATAAGTGAAGCGTTAACCGCAAGCGGTATAATTCACCATATAAGTACTACATTATACAGAGTAAGCAAAAAAAGTTTTATCGTATCTATAATAATTTTGTTGTTAGCTGTAGGGCTACTATCAGGGTTTGTAAGTAATACGGCCATAGTTACAATCTCTATACCTTTGCTTATAAAGATAAGCTATATATTTAAAATAAGTCCCTCGCGCATACTTTTACCTTTTTCCTGGATAGCTATCGTTGGAGGTACTACTACTTTAATAGGAACTTCAACCAATTTGATCATATATTCATTAGCAAAAACACATGGAATAGAAGGAATTTCCATGTTTACACTATTTCCTCTAGGAATAATACTAATAATCACAACTATAGCTTATATTTTACTTTTCCCTATAAAATTTATACCTCCACGAACCCAACCTTATGAGCCTTTAACTAATAAGTATGGTATAGCTTCCAACTTTATAACAGAACTAAAAGTACCTTCTTACTCTTCTCTTATTGGTAAAACAGTTATCAGTGAAAAAATAAGAAGCGACTTTGGCGTTACAGTTATCTCAATAATACGCAACAAGGAACGTATAGCGGTAGACCTACGCTCTACTCCTATCAGGGAAGAAGATATCTTGGTTGTAATAGGTCCTCCTGAATCTATAATTCTATTTAGAGACTACTACCGTCTTCTCCTATTGACAGACATTAAACTAAGAGACACAGAATTAAGCAACGGTACTTCCATATTAGCTGAACTTCAGCTATCTCCAACCTCAGAATTAATTGGCAAAACGATAAAAGAGATAAATTTCAGGAAACGGTTTGGAGTATTCGTACTAGCATTAAAACACACAGGTAAGTTGATAAGCAATAAACTAGCAAACGTACCTTTGGCTATGGGAGATACTCTTCTAGTATACGGTCCTAGAAGACAAGTAGAAGCACTTGTAACTACTCCAGATTTTATCTCGCTACATGAAATTCCACTGGTAATTCATCTAGGTTCCAAATGGTGGATAGCACCTTTTACTCTACTTGCAATAATAGCAGCTATATCAATTAAAATTGTCACCATTTTTGAGGCTTTTCTAATAGGTGTTCTAATATTAATCACTACTAAAAGATTAACTCCCGCACGCGCTTACCATTCGGTAAACTGGCAAGTGATATTTATGATAGCTGCTTTCCTTCCCCTAGGAATAGCTGTAGAAAAAACCGAGTTAGACAAACAGATAGCAAACTTTGTAACCACAACGTTCCACACCAACGATCCCTTATCGCTGTTAGCTACAACTTTTCTTATAACCACGCTCCTAACAGAAATAGTATCAAACAATTCAGCTGCTATAATAATGTTTCCAATATCTATCAAGTTTGCAGAACTCTCAGGAGCCAGCCCTCTACCTTTTATAATAGCTGTAGCTTTTGCTGCATCGCTAAGTTTTTTAACACCTATAGGTTATCAAACAAATGCTATGGTACAAGCACCAGGTGGATACAAGCCCAGCGATTACTTAATTTTTGGCTTACCTCTTAAAATAATTACCACGCTGGTCTCTATTTACACTATTCCTAAAATATGGCCTTTCTAATAGCGTAATCCTATCAATTCCAAAAACTCTTTCTCATTCAAAACCTTTATTCCCATAGCTTTTGCTTTGTCCAACTTAGAACCAGGTCTATCCCCTACAACAACTATATCTGTTTTACTCGTAACACTACTCTGCACCTCCCCACCTTCCAACTCAACCAATTTTCTAGCTTCTCCCCGTGTCATAGAGGACAAGGTACCTGTAAAAACCACTTTTACTCCCTTGAGTTTTTCACCACTACTATAACTCATTGGCAAAACTTCAATCTTCTCGAGCATATCTTCTATAATTTCTCTATGATAAGGATCATTTATAAACTCAACTATACCCTTAGCAAGAAGTTCGCCTATTCCATCTATCTGCTTTAACTCTTCTTCAGTAACCCTTAGAAAGTTATCCACATTTACACATTTAAGAGCTATATCTCGCGATATCTTATACCCAACACCAGGAATGCCTAGAGCGTGTATAAACCTATCTAAAGTAATTCTTTTAGCTTTACTTATGGCTGTTATAAGATTATTAGCAGATTTTTCTCCAAATCCTGGCAAACTCAACAAATCTTTCTTTTTTAGTGAAAACAGATCAACAACTCTTTTAATCAACCCTCTATCTATAAGCAACTCTACTGTACGTTCTCCTAATCCTTTTATATCAAATGCTTCTTTGGATACCAGGTGTCTTATTGCTCCTGCAAGTTGAGCTTTACAAGCGTACTTATTGGGACAAATAAGAAAAGGATTCTTTTCAACCAACGTGGTATTACATACTGGACATCTATCAGGAATAACCAATTCCTTACCTGAATCTTCAACTTTTTCAACCACGTAAGGAATAACGTCACCTGCTCGCACAACTCTAACTTTATCCCCAGGTGCTATATCCTTAAATTTAACTTCAGCTAGATTGTGTAAACTAGCCCTGCTTACCTGTACACCTCCAATATTAACAGGTTCAAGTATAGCTATAGGAGTCACAACCCCTGTCCTGCCAACACTCCACTCTATATCGAGTACTGTAGTAATTTTTTCCCTAGGAGCAAACTTAAGAGCGTAAGCCCAGCGTGGAAAACGCGAGGTATATCCAAGGATTTCTCTAAATTCCAAATTGTTTACCTTTATAACAATTCCATCTATCTCATAAGGTAAATCGTCCCTTACACGCTCCATTCTTTTGAAGAATTCTGCAACTTGCGGTGCAGATTCCACTATTTCAGCAGGCATAGTTAACCTTAAACCCCAATTCTCCAAACAGTTACGTTCTTCAGTATGAAGATTAAAACTTACCCCTTCCACTCTTAAAATATCGTAAAAGTATATTTCAAGCGGTCTAGTAGCGGTAATTCTAGGGTCCAACTGTCTCAAAGAACCAGCAGCTGCATTACGAGGATTAGCGAATGGCGCTTTCCCTTCCGCTAAAAGCTGTTCGTTAAGTTTCAAAAATCCATCAATCGGCATTATCACCTCACCACGCACAGCTAGCATTCGCGGAGGATCGTTAAAAAGCTTCAACGGAACACTCCTTATCGTTTTAACGTTAGCAGTTATATCCTCACCTCGTACTCCGTCACCTCTGGTGGCTGCCCTAACAAACTTACCATACTCATATACAACCTCAACAGAAAGACCATCCAACTTAGGTTCTACAAAGTATTCAACTTTCTCTACACCCAAGTTTCTTCTGACTCTTTCATCAAACCTCACAAAATCCTCATATTTATGAGAAGAATCGAGACTAAGCATAGGAGCTACATGCTCAACCACAACAAATTCTTCCAAAGGCTTACCACCAACCCGCTGAGTAGGAGAATCGGGAGAACGAAATTCAGGAAACTCTTCTTCTAACCTCTTTAACTCGTAAAACAGTTCGTCATACTCTTGATCACTTATCTCAGGACTATTCTTAACGTAGTACAAATAATCGTGATACTCTATAAGCTTCCTAAGCTCCTCTATTCTATCTTTTATCTTTTCTCTACCCATCACTTACTGGGAAAAGAAGATAAAGAAATATATAAATCAGTACACCTGTAAAACTTACGTATAACCATATAGGCAAAAGCCACTTAGCAAATTTCTTATGTGAATCAAAATCCTTCGTTATAACTGCAAATCTTACTACAGATAAAGCTAAAAGCAAAACAACAGGAGCTAAAACTGTGTGTGTTATCAATATAAAATAATATACAACTCTCCACACACCCTCTCCCACAAAAGGAGTTGAACCCACTTTGTAATGATATATAAGATAAGATATTAAAAATATTAGTGTAGTAACTAAAGCTCCCGCCATAAAAGCTATATGTACAAGCCGCTTACTGTTTTTAATAGCAATGTATCCCGCAATAAGAAATAGAAAACTTAACAAATTTAAAGACGCATTTATGGTAGGATGAATAGCAATATCCATCAACTCCTCCTATTTACACCAAACATAGTTGGACTCAACTCTTACAAAATCAAAAAGAGAAGCCACTAACTCTTTGCTATCACCTGCTCTAAAGGGCGAAAAGTAATCCCACACCACTCTACCTTTATCATCTATCTCCAACACTCTTCCTATCCAAGAATCTATCACTACCAAATTACCGTTAGGAAGTAATTTTAACCCACCTAAATCCAAGGAATAAAGATGATCTAAGACAACTTTTTTAATTTCGCCTTTAGAAACATCTATCTTTACAACCCTAGGAGATTTAGTTCCCAAATTATCGAAAACAAAAAGTTCTCCATTCTTACTAAATATAGGGTCGTGTTGCTTTGCAAATAACCCTCCCAAACTCCACACAACAACACCATTTACTTTATCTATAAATATAATTTGCGATAGTTCCCTCACAGAAACCATAATAAGATTACCGTTTCTACCTATCAAATCTCCGTTTATCACAGAGACAGAGTTTGAGTGTAATATATCACCCTGTTTACCTCTAAGAAACAACAGGAGGGGTGAATAATCGGATCGATATAACGCTTCCAATATAGAAAGTTTCTCAACTATCTTACCATCTGTAAGATCGACAAAAACCACGTAATCGTCGTAAACTCCTTCTTTATTGTTTATAAATGGTACAACTTTTCCCTCTCTCATAAGAGTAACTATCTTATTTTTGTACAGACTAACATCATGGTGAAATTCGCCTCGCACACTCCACAAAATCTTTCCATCTAAACTTACACGTGCTATACCTCTGTTCTCAAATACTACTACCAAAGAACCGTCACTTAATGGTAATAACGATCTAATGTAAAGTAACTTTTTAATATCAGGATCATTTTTAAGATCAGGCCATATATCTCTTGGATCCAGCAAAACTTCTCTTTTTATATTTCCATTCATATCTACTACAACTACCGACGGTGAATGTCCAGACACATAGAGATTACAACCTTTATAGCTATTTTTTTCATAGTTTACAACACCGCCCGAAAACACAGCCCTTTTATATCCAGTTAAATAAGGAAGAGTATATAGTTTCCCTTTAAACTTTTTCCATTTTCCAGGAAACCTATAATCTCTAACAGCTACTCTTTTAGGATTAAGAGATTTTCCAACGTTTGATTCTTCTTTTTTACAATCTTGCTTCAATATAAACCCTACACTTATACCCAAAACAAAAAGGAATGCAAAACTTAAAATTCGCATAACTCAAACTGCCCTCTCTCTTTTAAAAGAACCATTACAACCTTATAGCTACCGAGGGAACCAAAAACCTTTGAACCATTATTGCAAAGCAAATCTTCCAATACAAATACAACAGCTGAACGAAGAGACTTAAATATGGAAATACGAGGAATTCTATACACTGTCTCTTTTATACGTAATACGTAATCAAAGTAAGGTTCATCTTCGAAAATAAAAAAAGAACGCAACCTATCTGCTACACCAGGATATAAAGAATTTAACTTACTAAGATCCAACTTTCTTTCGGATAGAACGGACAACACTTTGCCTCTCTCTGTAAGATTTGCAAAATCTACATATTCAATTTCACAATTACTAAGATGTAAAGCTTCTTTTAAAAAATATTCTTTATCTTCTTCATACGATAATTGTTCGCTGGATTCATAAGGTTTATCACCCCACGATAAATCAGTTTTCATTCCATCAAGTAAAGAAGATGTCAAAACCCCTGAAAATGACAGTTGTGGGAATTGTCTCAAAGATAAAATATAAAGCGCTTCTCGGCTTCTGGTCATTGCTACGTATAGTAATCGTAAAGCTTCAGCAATTCTAGATTCAACAAGTTGGTTCGCTGCCTCTTTATAAGGAGTAGGTAAATATCTCCAAAGCGACATAGGAACTTTGGGAGCAAGGAGAACTTTTTCTATAGACGTTCCACTTTTTAAAATCCAAAAATCTTCCTTTTCTAGCCCTTTCAAAAAATACCGTTCATTCTCCAAAAGAAAAACTACATCAAATTCCAATCCTTTTACTCCATGTATAGTGGAAATTTTTACTCTTCCATCGCCTTTAACAGACACTTTACTTCTCTCTAGATACTCTACAATTTCCTCTGCTATAGGAGGAACTCCAGCCTCTATAAGGTTCAAAATTACCCTAACAGCGGTATCAACTCTAACACCTCTATCCGATAAGTAATCCAAAAGTAGAAAAATGTACTTATAACCGTACTGGAAAAGATTCTCTTTGATAGAAAGTCCTAAACTAGCAACTTTTTTACTATCTAAAATTATTTCCGGAGTTAGAGAAAAAAACTCTGCAGCTGGAGAAAGATAGAGATTAAAAAGGTAGCGAGGGGAAAGAGTCACACAGAAGTTGGTAAAGTTATAAACAATTCCCAGAGCGATGTCAGAGTGTACAACAGCTACCCCAGAATAATCAACGTCAAAAAATCTCTTTAGATACCCGTATATCTCACTAGCAGCTTTATTTGTAAAAGTAAGTACAGCTATACTTTTTCCCAGCGAAAGGTAGTATCTTATCTCTTTTTCCAACTTCAATAAAATGGAACTTTTCTGGTCAAAAAAACTACACTCGAAAAAACCTCCCGATTGTAATGAAGAATGCGAAGTGAAAAAATTGTTCCAAAAGCGTACAATTTCAGGATAACTATTTATTTCTGGAATCTTTCCTATCGATGAAAACACTTTATTAACAGCCGATACAATACAAGAGGGTACTCTCCGCGTTATGCCTATTGTTTCCACTTCTAACTTTCTATTTAAAGATCTTAAATTGAAAATAAAATTTGGATCTGCACCTCTCCAACTATAAATGGTTTGTTTAGGGTCCCCAACTGCTACAAAACAACCGTTTTCACTTAGTACTTTCTCCAGATAGGGGAACAAAACGTTCCATTGCAAAACAGAAGTATCTTGAAGCTCATCTATAAACAAACTAAGTTGAGAAAGATCATTCAAAAATAATTTTTCTATTTCCCCTTTGTCTAGAAAATAAGAAACAGTGGCGGCTAAATTCCAGGTAATATCGTGGAAAGTAAATTCCCTGAACACCACCTTTTTATTCCATAAAGTAGAGAAAAAAGAGTTAAACACTTTAAATAAACGTAAGTTTTTATCAGATACCTTGTGCTTTTGTAGAAAGTTGTACACACAGTAGTTAATCAAATTATCATATATTTTACGTATATTCTTTTCTATTTTTTTTCCTGCAAATTTATCTTTACCGTAAGCTACTGCTCCAATAATACCTCTTTTACCTTTTATACGTTCAAATAGAGAAATCCAATCCCCGCTTTTAACAAGTGATTCTTCGGTCTCAAAAGAATGCAACCACCTTTTATTTATTCCTAAGGTGCTTTTTGGAAGCAGATCACGAATCTTACAAAACTCGCTTCTTTCAAAACCAACTTCACGTAAACTATACTCCCATTGGACTCTATTAGGAGCCATTTTAAAAAGTTCAACAAAGGAAGCTACATAATAC
>JALWYX010000078.1:0-22536 GCA_027078415.1 Thermoanaerobaculia bacterium | reverse complement strand
CGAAAAGATCAAACAATATCTTTACATCTTCGCTAGATAAAGATTCTGATAAAGCTTCATTTACAAAATGCAAATTTTCAGACTCTACAACGGTAAATTCCACAGGTAAAGGAAGTAGCAATAGATGAGCCATACTTACACTTTTCTCCAGAACGAAAGAGTCTATAGTAGACACGCTTAGTCGATCCATAGAATAGATTAATCTCTCGAATAACCTATCGTTCCCATCTAAATATATTTTCCCAACTATCCGCTCTAAAAGCTCCGAAGCTGCTGATCGAGAAAAGGTTAACACGTATATCCACTCTTCTTGCTGTAGTAATTTGAGGCAATCTAGAACGTCTTTTACTAAAATATAGGTTTTACCACTACCAGCAGAAGCTACTATAACTTTGGTTTTTCTCTCGATTTTTCCATCCACCTTTCCCACGCTTCTACGGTAACAATCTCGGTAGGGTCAATTTTTCCTTCCAACAAAAAGTTAAACCTATCTATATCGCTAAATATTTTCTCCTCTTTATCCCTGTCTACAGACAGTTCGACTTCGATCAAACCATATTCACCACCCAGTCCAACATACAGCATCCTAGGAGAATCAAGCCCTGATATTAACGAATACAAAAAGAGTTGTATTCCACTTTTGCCAAGGTTACTCAATTTATCTCGTGAATCTAAAAGCTTAAAATCAACAATAGAAGAACCAAAAGAAGGATGAAAATCGATCCTATCAACCCTTCCTATAAAACGAACCCCCCTTATATATCCATCGCACTTTACTTCTACTCCTTTCAAATTCCAGCCAGAGTCGAGTCTCCGTAAATGCCACAAAAACAACCTGTACAAAAGATCTCTTAACTGTAGAAGTTGAAAAGATAAGTAAAAATTGTTGTTTGCGGAAAACCGTTCAAACAGCTGCTTTTCTGTATCTTTCCACTCTTTATTTTGTAGAGCAATATCAGCTGCAAATCTGTGAAAAATAGTTCCCATATCCAACGAAGAGAAGTAAGGTTTTACTGATCTCTCTTTAACTTTACTTATACTGATAAAAAAATCTACAGGATTCCTACTAAAGTCTTCAAATTCCCTAACACCAATATAACCCCTCTTTTTAATAATTTCTAAACCCTTCTCTACCACTTGGATAAATTTTTTATAAGAATCTGTTCCCATCACTTCACATTTCCGAGAAACGAACGTTTCCTTCCTCGATTCTTCTCTCTTACCAAGTATGTTATCGGTGTACTCAAAAAGGAAATTTACCCGTCTTCGCCAATCTATTGCATAAAGTAAAACAGGAGGAGGGAAATTGGTCTCGCCTCTAAAGTTTTTTCTACTATAAAAAAAAGAAACGCTATCTCGAGATGCGAGAATATAAAAAAAGTAATTGTTCCAAGCTTCTTGGATACTACGAAGCTTATAGAATAGATCTTTATTAAGAAGAGAAAGATAACTAATATCTTTTGGGAAATTAACTTTACTTCCACTAATACCTACAACAGCAACAGGTTCCTCGGTAATCCACAAAGAATTTACAAACTCTATAGATTCTTTAGGATAAAACCAAAGAGAAACAAAAGGATATACATATCCAAAAAAATAGGGGAGAAATCTAGTAAATTGATTAGCCTTTACTTCCAAATCTTCTATTTTAGAGATCGAACCACAAAGCAGTTCCAAAGAATATCTTATCTCTTTTGCAAAAATATTTTCTCCTTTCAGAATTTTTCTATAAAGCTGACCAATGAGTTCTACTAAAGTGTCTACCAAATATTTAATAGGAAACTCTTTATCACTAACGAGAATCTCAACGGAAGTGTTCTCTTTTCCAGAGATAATAAGATCGGCAAATACTTCTTTGTTAAAATTGCTTCCCACTGCATAAGCAGCCAAATATCTTAAAAGATATTTAAATCGATTATTAGGAAGAGAAGATTTAGAAAAATCGTAAGCAAAAACATCTATTAACTTGCTCCTTTGGCTATAATCGATCAACGTATTAGCTGCAACTACAGCCCTCTGTACTTCTTCCAACACAGAGTTAGCTCTATAGATTTTCTTTTCTGGAATTTCAAAATCTAAATGTTCCCAATAAGTTGTATCGATAGCTCCATACTTATCGAAACCTTCTAAAGAGTCCAACGATTCAGAGTTCCAACTCCTATCTATAAACTCAGCCAATAAAGAAGGAACAAAAGGAAATCCTACAATTAGTATTGAACGTTCTACCTTCAAATGTTTAAGTAGAGAGAATGGGTAGGAAAGTGATAATTGTTCTAAAAGATTCCAAAATATCTCTTCACTTTCACACAGAGAATAAAACTTTTCCCCTGTAAATACAGGTTCATCTTTTATATTTACAGAATAAAGATAAAGTGTATCGAAAGATTTCGAAAAGTAGAAAGGATTAGGAAACAAAGTTAATAGATCTGTTTTATCCAGAGCAAAAAACCATAGCAACCCTCTAATAATCTCGTCAGCTACACATTGAGCCGAATACTTAGATACCATACTGTCTATATCCAACAGTTCTATAGGATAGTGAGTATGAAGGGAGAGAAATTTTTTCGTCTTTTCCAGAGCAAATCTAGATGGCAATAAAATAATTTTATCTCTAAGGTCGAGTTTCCTCAGTTTCTCTAAGAGAAAAGTGGCAGAATCATATGTCATCTAAAAAGAGATTTAGAAATAACTGTTCTTTGCATCTCGCTAGTACCTTCGTAGATAGTTGTAACTCGTACATCTCTATAGAGTTTAGCTATTTCGTATTCTTCGCTAAAACCGTTTCCCCCATGTATCTGAAGAGCTGTATAGCATGCTCTATTAGCGGCTTCTGTCGCAAAGAGTTTTGCTTGGGAAGAAAATCTTGGTGAATTACTAGAGGAACTTTCCAAAGCTGCTAAATATGTAAGAGCTCGCGATGCTTCCAATTCTGTTGCCATAGTAGCTATTTTAAATTGTATATCTTGAAAAGCTGCTATAGGTTTCCCAAACTGGATTCTCTCTTTAGCATAAGAAATAGCTAGTTCAAGCGCTCTTTGATGTATACCTACAGCTTGTGCAGCTATTCCAAGACGTGAGTGATTAAGAGTAGACATAGCTATTGAAAACCCTTCTCCTTCTTTTCCCAACAGGTATCTTTTGTGAACCTTACAATTTTCGAAGAAAATAGGAGCAGTCACAGAGGAACGCAATCCCAACTTATCTTCAGCTTTACCCACTCTAAAGCCTTCGTTATCACTTGATACAACAAAAGAGGAGATACCTTTCCTACCTTTTTCAGGAGATGTCTTTGCAAACACAACAAAATATTTCCCAACCCCAGCATTTGTTATCCAAGCTTTTTCACCATTTAACACCCAGTAATCACCGTCCTTAAAAGCCACAGTTTTAATAGAGGCTGCATCTGAGCCAGCTTCAGGTTCCGTTAAAGCAAAGCCACCTATAGCCTCACCACTCGCCAACTTAGGAAGCACCTCTCTTTTAAGCTCATCGCTACCAAAATGAACTATAGGATAAGCACAAACAGAGTTTGTTACACTAACTGTAACAGCCGTAGAAGGACATATTCTTGCTATCTCTTCTATCACTACAAGGTAACTTATTATATCTAATTCGCTGCCCCCGTAACTAGAAGGTATAGTCATCCCTAAATATCCCATTTTTCCAAGTTGTTCAATTATCTTAGAAGGAAATTGCTTATTTTTGTCCCTCTCGCTTACTCCCGGAGCTATAACGTCCTCCGCAAACCTTCTTATCTCCGACTTTATCAACAACTGTTCTTCCGACAATTCAATCTTCATATTTTTCCAATAAGTTCCCTTGCTATAACAAGTTTATGAATCTCCGAAGTTCCTTCATATATTTCTGTAATCCTGGCATCGCGAAAATAACGCTCCACATTGTAATCTTTTGTATAGCCGTATCCACCATGGATTTGCAAAGCTAAGTTAGTTACTTTCTGAGCCATCTGAGAAGCAAACAGTTTCGCTTGAGCAGCCTCCAAAGTATATTTTTTACCGTTATCCTTTAACCACGCTGCCTTCCAAGTAAGTATTCTAGCTGCATCTATTTCAGTTATCATATCTGCGAAATAGAATTGTATAGCTTGAAAATCTTTTATCGGTTTTCCAAATTGTTCACGTGTTTTAGCATATTCCAGGGCTTCTTCAAAAGCTCCTCTAGCTATTCCAACAGCTTGAGCTGCTATGCCTATTCTACCCCCATCCAAAGTTTTCATGGCAACTTTAAAACCTTCCCCTTCCTCTCCTAATCTATACTTTTCTGGAACCATCACATTATCGAAAACCAACTCTGCAGTGCCAGATCCATTTACACCCAGTTTATACTCTTCTCCACTCCTTTCAACACCTTGCAAATCAAGCGGAACAAGAAAAGCAGTTATCCCTTTATGCCTAAGTGAACGATCCAAAGTAGCAAAAACTATAGCCAGATCGGCGTTTGTACCATTAGTTATAAATACTTTGCTACCTCTTATAAAATATTTTCCACCTTTTTTTTCAGCAACGGTTCGTATAGAAGCAGCATCAGACCCAGCTTCAGGCTCCGTTAGAGCAAAACATCCTAGTTTTTCACCACTAGCTAAAGGCTTTAGAAACTCTTCTTTCTGCTCGTCGCTACCGAAATCCAATATAGGTTGACACACCAAAGAATTATTAACAGAAAGAATAACACCACAACTAGCTGAAACTCTGCTTATCTCCTCAATCACTATACAATAAGAAACGGTATCCATCCCAGCACCACCCCACCTTTCAGGAACAAATACCCCCGCCAATCCAAGCTCCCCAGCAGATCTAAAAAACTCTAAAGGAAACACCTTGTCACTATCCACCCTCTTTGCAATAGGCTTAACTACCTCCTCTGCAAACCTCCTAACCTCTTCACGTAACATCTTTTGTTCATCAGATAGAGAAATATCCATACCTTCCCCCTCTCATACTCCAAAAACTAAAAAAATTCAAACTTGTTAAAACCTATTATATTCCAATTGCGTAAATTATATTAAATGCATATAATGTAAGTATGCCCCGATAAGGGGGAGTAGTAATTTTGCCATCAAAGAGTGTAACTTATGAAATGGGAAGTGGAGCCTTTAGGGGAAGATTTATATCGTGAGTTGGAGTCTCTAGCAAAGGAAGTTGGTTGTTTTTTGTGGAAAGTGGAGTATAAGGGTAATATACTGCGTTTGGTATTGGACAAACTTGACGGTCCTGTAGGTATAGAACAGTGTGCCAATATGTCAAGGATGGCCTCTGTAGTACTGGATGCTTACAATTACGGTAAAGGGAGCTATACTCTTGAGGTATCATCTCCCGGTTTGGATCGTGAATTAGAAACCAGAAACGATTTTGAAAGGTTTAAAGGGAGATTAGCAAGAATTGCTTTTGTTCTAAATGGCAAAAGTTACAGCGTACAAGGTAGGTTAGAAGGTGTAGATGAGGTTAGTGGAGATCAAATATTTCTCAGAACTTCTAAGAAGTTGTGGACAATACCAATCTCTTCTATAACCAAAGCCAACTTAGAAGTTGAATTCTAGTGGAGGTAACAGTGAAAATTCAAGCTGGGAAAGAAACTTTTGGTGCTTATTTAAGAGCTATTACTAAGGAGAAAGATTTAGACGAATCTGAATTGCTAGAAGCTTTAGAGGACGCAATAGCGGCAGCTGTAAAGAAACAGTACAGATTGTCAGAACCGGTTAAAGCCGAAATAGACCTTGATAAAGGTGAAATCAGAGCTTATATAGCAAAAAAAGTGGTAGAAGAGGTAGAAGATCCTCTCAGCGAATACAGTCTAGAGGAGGCAAAAGAACACGATCCTAATGCGCAGATAGGGAGTGAAGTCAGAATACCTATCTCTACAGAAGGGTTAGGAAGAATAGCGGCTCAGCTAGCAAAACACGTTCTTATGCAAAGGATAAGGGAAGCTGAAAGAAAGAAAGTGTACGACGAATTCTCAAAACGTATTGGAGAAATAGTTACAGGTACATTACGTAGAATAGAACAACGCGGGGATATGATTCTCGATCTGGGAAGAACCGAGGCAGTTTTGCCACGGAAAGAACAAGTCAAGACAGAGAAATATTCTATAGGAGACAGAATAAAAGCTGTAATAATAGATGTAAAGAGAGATACAAGTGGGCCACAAGTAGTTTTATCGCGTACAGATGCTAGATTACTTAAAAAGTTATTTGAAAAAGAAGCACCAGAGATATATGACGGTACAGTAGTTATAAAAAATGCGGTACGTGTTCCCGGAGAAAGGGCCAAAATAGCGGTTTATTCAAGAGATAGAGACGTAGATCCGGTAGGTGCCTGCGTCGGAATGAGAGGTCAAAGGGTACAAGCTGTTATGAGAGAACTAAAAGGGGAAAAGATAGATATTATAGAGTACTCAGACGATATAATAACCTTCGCAAGAGACGCGCTAGCACCTGCCAGAATAACAAGAATATCTGTTACTCAAGAAGGTGACAAACCTAAACTCGACGTAATAGTTGAAGATGATCAACTTTCCTTAGCTATAGGTAAAAAAGGACAAAACGTAAAGTTGGCATCCGAGCTTATAGGGTGCGAAATAGATATAAAGAGCGAAAGTCAGGTTAAAGAAGAGGTTGCAAGTGCGCTAGAGATGTTGTTTCAAATGGAAGAAAAATCGGAGGAAAGTTCTTCTGTGGGTATAGAACAAGCACCTATAGCAGATGACGATCTAGTCACTACACTTAAAGAAGCTGGAATATATACGGCGCAGGATGTAGTAGAAAATGAAGAAAAGATCTACCAATTGATTGAAGGAGGTAAAAGTAAAAGCCTCGTGGAATGGGCAAAAGAGATAGTATCAGAAAGTCAAGAAACCACAACCTTAGACACCGATTTTCTCGAAGCTCTAAAAGAACAAATGTTTGGAGATGACTCTGAATTGGAAGAAGATAACTAAACTGAGTAAGAGGGGACTACCACTATGGCGAAGATAAAACTTGTTGATCTAGCAACTAAGATGAAAATTACTCCTAAGAAACTTCTTTTTAAACTAAAGTCTATAGGTATTCCAATAAAAGATGAAAGCGACTCGATAGATATAAACCTGCTAAAAGATATACTGAAAGGAGATGCTGTAGCACCTGCTCCAAGAGAAGTGATAATCAGAGATACTAAGAAGGAAACAGCTCAACAGCCGAAGAAAGAAGATGATAAGGATAAAATCCCTTCCCACTTCAAGGCTAAAAAGAAAAGAGTTGTAATTATCACAAAGGATGAACAGATAAAGCATATACCCGAAAAGAATGTAGAAGAGCAACTTACTCAATCTATGGAAAATCAAAAAGTAACTTTAATCTCCAAAATACCTTCTATTAAAAAGGAAGAGATAAAAGAAAAAGTTGAAAAGGAAGAGAAGAGTATTAAAGAAAGTGATAAAAAGGAAGAGAGTGAGAGGAGAATAGCTCAAGTTGCGAAGCAAGAAGTAGTAGAAACTATAGTGCACAAGCCTTCTCAAGAAAAGAAGGAGGAAAAGCAAAAACTAAAAGTTGAAGCAGCTAGTAGTGGTGTTGTAAAAAAAGTACAAAGTGAAGACGCTGAGAAGAAAGTAGAGACTAAACCTAAAAAACCCAGTAAGAGAGCGCTACGCAAAAAAAGAAAAGAAGAACAGAAAATTGACAGGAGTGAACCTATAACTATTCCAGAAGGAATAAGTGTAAAAGAGCTAGCCAACAAGATGAACGTACTAGCCAAAGATATCTTGGCTTACCTGCTAAAAAAAGGTTTACTGTTTTCTATAAACGATTCGTTGCCATATGAAATTGCCGAGGAGATAGTTATCAATTTTGGTTTTGAGCCTATTCAGGTATCTTTAGAAGAGGAGATAAGCTACGAGAGTGAGATAAAACTAGAGAAAGAGGGAGGAATACGAAAAATATCTCGCCCTCCTGTAGTTACAGTAATGGGTCATGTTGACCACGGCAAAACTACTCTACTAGACTACATAAGGAGAACCAAGATAGCTACAAAAGAAGTTGGTGGTAAAACGCAACATATAGGTGCATGGAAAGTAAGTACCCCTCACGGTGACATAGTGTTTATAGACACTCCTGGTCATGAAGCTTTTACTACCTTGCGTGCCAGAGGTGCTAAGGTAACTGACATAGTGGTTTTAGTAGTAGCTGCAGATGACGGAGTAAAACCGCAAACAATAGAATCGATAAATCACGCTAAAGCAGCAAACGCCACAATAATAGTTGCTATAAACAAAATAGACAAACCAGGAATTGATGTTGAAAGAGTAAAGCAGCAACTAGTTAACCACGGTTTAGTACCTGAAGAATGGGGTGGAGATATAGTTATGATACCTATATCTGCAAAGACGGGTGAAGGTGTAGACGAACTTCTAGAAATATTAGCTCTTCAATCGGAGATGTTAGAGCTGACAGCCTCCCCCGATCTACCTGCTAAAGGAACAGTTTTAGAGGTAAGAAAAGAAGTTGGTAAAGGAATTATAGCAACAGTAATAGTCCAAGATGGTACTTTAAAGCAAGGAGATATATTCGTATGTGGTGCCAGTTGGGGTAAAGTAAGAGCTATGCTGGATCAAAGAGGTAAAAAAATCAAAGAAGCTCCAGCAGTCACACCGGTAGAGGTAATGGGATTCCAAGAGATGCCAGAAGCTGGAGAGGTATTACAAGTCGTTCCAAGCGAGTCTAAAGCTCGCAGCATAGTAAACTACAGAAAAGAATTAAAAGAAAAACAATCAGGATTCAGAGTTCCTAAGGTGTCTTTGCATACTCTTTTCGAAGGGCAAAAAGAGATAAAGGAGCTAAATGTTATAGTAAAAGCTGACGTGCAAGGATCTATAGAAGCTATAAAAAGGCTACTAGAATCTATATCTACCAAGAAAGTTAGAGTAAAAGTTATACATTCTGCAGTAGGTGCTATAACAGCCAACGACATTATGCTAGCTTCGTCATCAAACGCAGTAGTTGTAGGATTTAACGTAAGACCAGAGAAAAAAGCATCTTCTTTAGCCAATCAAGAAAACGTTGAAGTAAGAACCTACTCTCTTATATACGATCTAGAAGAAGATATAAAACAATTTATGGCTGGCTTATTACCGCCTGTTAAAGAGGAAGTTGTACTAGGTACAGCTGCGGTGAAAGAGATCTTCAAAATATCTAAAGTAGGAATGGTAGCAGGGTGCCAAGTGACCGAGGGATCTATACCTAGAAACGCTAAAGTAAGAGTAATAAGGGATGGAACGATAGTGTACGATGGGAAGATAGCATCTCTTAGACGTTTCAAAGAAGATGTAAGTGAAGTAAAGTCAGGATTCGAATGCGGAATAAGGCTCGAGAACTTTCAAGATATAAAACCGGGTGATATTATAGAAGCTTACCTTATAAAAGAAGTTGTTCCGGCTTTAGAATAATGAATCTCCTGGTAGGCGTTGTTGACTGTGAGCTGTATATACCAGGAGCTCAAGGATTGAAAGAGAAAAGAAAAGTGGTAAGAAGCATAATAGACAAAATGAACAAAAGGTTCAAAGTCTCTGCACTTGAAATCGATTTATATTCTCTTCATCAAAGTGCTCAAATAGGTATAGCGTTTGTTTGTAAAAACGAAAATCAATATAGTATTATAGTCGATTCATTGCGTGAAATAGCAGAAGGAGGCGCCGCAATTGTAACAAAATGGTATCCAGATTTAATCGAGATAAGTTAGGAAGGAGGCATTTATGCACCAAATAGCTCCCCCTAATCAACTACTAACAGCTATAAGGAGAGGACATAGATTTCTGATAACTTCCCACAGAAACCCAGATGGAGACGCAGTTGGTTCTGAGTTAGGTTTAGCTCGTATACTACGTAAACTAGGAAAAAGCGCTTTGGTATGGAACTACGATCCTACTCCAGAAGTGTACAAATTTATAGTAGGTAGCCACCTAATACACGTTAGCAGTGAACCACCAAAAGATTTTCCCAAACTCTTCGATGCGATATTCGTGTTAGAAAGTCCATCGTTAGAAAGAACAGGATTGAAAGAACATATAGAAAACGCTTTAGAGAATACTTACAGGGGTAAAAAGATAAAACTTTTTAATATAGATCACCACTTAGGCAACGAACACTACGGCACTATCAACTGGATAGATACCTCAGCACCAGCAGTAGGAGAGATGATATTCAGGTTAGCAGATGCCCTAAACGTAACGTTAGATAAAGAAGCAGCAACAGCTCTATACGTGGCTGTTATGACAGATACAGGCGGTTTTAAATTCGGTAATACAAACGCTGCTGCTTTTACAGCTGCAGCCAGAATGGTCAAAGATGGAGCAGATCCTCAATACATAGCTTCACAAATATACGAAAATAAGCCCTTGAGAGCTCTTAAGTTGATGGTTGAAGCTTTAAGTACTGTAAAATCTCATTTAGACGGTAGAATACTTGCTGCTTATTTAACAAACGCAATGATATCTAAAAGCGAAGCAAAACTCCAAGACTCTGAAGGTCTTATAGATTATTTACGAGGAATAAAAGGAGTTGAAGTCGCAGTTCTTATAAAACAGATAGTACATAATGAGTGGAAAGTATCTCTTCGATCCAAAGACGGATTCGCTGTAGATGAGCTTGCACGGGAATACGGTGGCGGAGGACATAGGCAAGCAGCAGCTTTCTCCATAAAGGGAGACTTTAAAGAGATTTATGACACAGTTATAAATGAAATAGAAAAAAGACTAACGGAAAAATGCTAAATGGGATACTTCTGATAGATAAACCAAGAGGAGTCACTTCACACGACGTAGTGTTACATGTACGCAAACTTTTACACCAGAAAAAAATAGGTCACTGCGGAACTCTTGATCCCAACGCTACAGGTCTTTTAATACTTACCCTAGGAAAAGCAACCCGCCTTAGCAGATTCTTTATAGAAGCTCCCAAACTTTACAAAGGGCAACTTATACTAGGCATAGAAACAGATACTTACGATATAGAGGGAAAAATAATAAGCAGATCAGATGTCGATAGAATAGAAAGGGAAGATATAATAAAAGCGTTTGCTAAATTTAAAGGAGAATATCTTCAAACACCTCCACCTTATTCGGCAAAAAAATTCAAAGGAAAAAGGTTATACCACCTAGCTAGAGAAGGAAAGGAGATCCAACTACCTCCCAAAAAAGTGTTTATCTACGATCTATCTATAATTAGTATAGATTTACCAAAAATAAATTTTTCTTTACACTGCTCATCTGGTACATATGCGCGTTCCATCGTACACGACTTAGGCAAAAAGCTTAAAGTAGGAGCAACCTTGAATGATTTAAGACGTATAAAAATAGGTTCTTTCGACGTAACCAACGCTTTAAAGATAGAGGAATTAGAAGAAATTGTAGCAAAAGGAGAAACTTTAGGTAAATCTTTTATAGAGTTCGATGCAATAGAACTACCTTTTCCTTCAACTATAACAGAATCTTACCAGGAGTGGAGAATAACACATGGTCAGAATATAATAGCTAAAGTATCAAACGATGTGTCATCCGGTAGTTGGATAAAGCTTACAGATAGTAGAAACAAGCTGAAAGCTGTCGGAGTAGTTATAGAGAAGGTAGGTAAGACCAATATGGCTGTTATTCATCCTAAAATAGTTTTTAAATAGGAGGAACTAAATGGGAAAAGCGGAGTTTGATAAAAAAGAAGTAATTAGAGAGTTTCAAAAACACGATAAAGATACAGGCTCACCTGAAGTGCAGATAGCGTTGCTTACATACAGAATCAACTATTTAACAGAACATTTTAAAGTACATAAAAAAGACTATCACTCTATGAGAGGACTGTACAAATTGGTAGGACAGAGGAAGAAACTTCTGGAGTATTTAAAACGTGAAGATTTTGAAAGGTACAAAACCGTTTTAAGGAAGCTAGGACTAAGAAAATGAAAGAATACAAAAGTACAGTAGAGATTCAAGATAAAAGTATCACATTTTTAACTGGTAAATTGGCAAAACAAGCAAATGGTAGTGTGCTTGTTCAGCAAGGGGACTCTATGGTTCTAGCTACTGCAGTAATGGGTGAAGAGCGTGAATTGGAGGGGTTTGTTCCTCTGACAATAGATTACAGAGAATACACTTACGCTTCGGGTAAAATTCCAGGAGGTTTTTTTAAAAGAGAAGGAAAACCTACAGAAAAGGAGATAATAACATCTCGAGTTATAGACAGACCACTTAGACCTCTATTTCCAGAAGGATACAGCTACGATACCCAGATTGTAGCGATGGTTCTATCCGCAGACGGAGAAAATGAACCAGACATTCTGGCAATAAATGCTGCAAGTTCTGCTCTTGCTTTGTCAGATATCCCTTTCTACGAAAGGGTAGCAGCTGTAAGAGTCGGATTAGTAGAAGGTCGCCTCGTCTTAAACCCTTTGAGCAGTGAAAGGTTGATAGCAGATCTGGATATTGTGGTAGCTGGAACAACAGAAGCTATAGTAATGATCGAATGTGCCGCGGTAGAGATAGCTGAAGAGAAGGTAATAGAAGCTATACTTTTTGCCCACGAGCACATAAAAAAAATCATAAAAGCTCAAGAAGAGTTTATAGAGAAAGCTGGCAAAGAAAAACCTCATTGGCAGCCACCGATCTATTTTTCTGAGGATCTATACAGAGAAATCAGAGAAAAAATATACTCTAGCTTAGAAAGCGCTCTCTTTACTCCAGCAAAGCTAGATAGAAAAGCCAAAGTCAAAGAAGTAGTCAACTCTATTATGGAAACTTATTACGATAAAGAGAGAGAAATAAAAGCTATAATAGAGCACCTACAGGACGAAATTTTAAGGGAATCTATACTATCCAAGAGAGTTCGATTTGATGGTAGAGCGCTTGATGAAATCAGGCCAATCGATATAGAGATAGGTCTTTTGCCTAGAGTACACGGTAGTGCACTCTTTACACGTGGGGAAACTCAAGCGTTGGTAGCAGTAACTTTAGGAAGCGGTCAAGATGCCCAACTTATAGAAGAATATTCGGGAGAAACTTTCCAACGTTTTATGCTACACTACAATTTCCCTCCTTTTTGTGTAGGGGAAGTAAAACCGTTACGAGGTCCCGGTAGAAGAGAAATAGGTCATGGAAATTTAGCTCGTAAGGCTATAGTATCACTTGTACCCTCTGAAGAGGAGTTTCCGCATACGATACGAGTTGTTTCCGACATACTGGAATCAAACGGTTCCTCTTCAATGGCTACTGTATGTGGTAGTTCATTAGCACTATTCGACGCAGGAGTTCCTATGAAAGCAGCAGTAGCTGGAGTAGCTATGGGACTTATAGCAAAAGACCAAAACCAATACGCTATCTTAACCGACATAGCAGGGCAAGAAGACCATTTCGGAGATATGGATTTTAAAGTTGCAGGTACCAGAAAGGGAATAACTGCATTACAGATGGATATAAAAATCAAAGGTGTAACGGAAGATATGATGCATAAAGCATTAAAACAGGCTAAAGATGCACGCATGGAAATTCTAGATCGTATGGAAAGCGTCATAAAAGAACCACGAGCAACCCTATCTCCCTATGCTCCTCGTCTTGTAGTAGTAGATATACATCCCGATAAAATCAAAGACCTGATAGGCCCTGGAGGAAAAACTATACGTTCCATAATCGATCAAACAGGATGCGAGATAGAAATAGAACCTAATGGAAAAGTCAAAGTCTACGGACCATCGGATCAAGCTGTTTCAAGAGCTGTTGAAATTATCGAAAAGCTAACGGAGCTGCCTGAAGTAGGAAAAGTGTATGTAGGCTCTGTAAAACGCATAGAACCTTACGGAGCTTTTGTGGAAATATTACCAGGTACAGATGGCTTACTACATATAAGTGAACTAGCACCCTTCAAAGTAAGAGATATTAAAGATATAGTAAGAGTGGGAGATGAAGTTACAGTAAAAGTTCTAGGGATAGATCAAGAATCCGGTAAAATAAGACTCTCGCGCAAAGCTGTAATACTTGATTCGACAGGGAATGAAGAAAAAAAGACAAATTCCACACAGGATAAGACAAAAGAACTTTCCAAAGCCAGAGAACGAGGAGGCAGACCACCTCGTTTTAACAAAAAGAAGTGATAGAGTTACACTTTCTACTAAAATACCTAAATAAGCTACTCGAAATTGATAAGTTCAATTTCGATATAGCCATAAATGGTCTACAGGTAGAAGGATCGAAAAAAATAGCCAAAATTATTACCGGCGTTTCAGCGTCTATAGAATTGTTTGAAAAAGCTGAGGAAGAAAAAGCGGATTGTGTAATAGTTCATCACGGTTTATTCTGGTATGGAAAACCTGTGGCTATTACAGGAAATCACTATCGAAGAGTCAAAATTCTTATAAGAAACAATATCAATCTCCTAGCTTACCATCTACCATTAGATGCTCACATAGAGTTGGGAAACAATTTCCTAATAGCAAAAACTCTAGGATTAGAAAATTTAAAACCGTTTGGAGAATTCAACAAAATATATATAGGATGTAAGGGGGAAACCAACTACAAAATAGAAGATTTTAAAACATTATGCGAGAGAGCGTTTAGAAGAGAACCTTTGATTTTTCCGTTTGGACCTAAATTTATAAAAAAAGTCGGAATAATAAGTGGAGCTGCACAAAAAGAGCTAGTACAAGCCATAGAAGAAGGACTAGATACTTACATAACAGGTGAAGTAAGTGAATGGGTTATGCATATGGCAAAAGAAAATAACATCAATTTTATATCCGCAGGACATTACGCTACAGAAACATTTGGCATTAAAGCACTAGGACAACATATCAGTGATAAATTCGATGTAGAAGTAAAGTTTATAGATATACCAAACCCGGTGTAATGGTAAGGAAGATCTTATCATCAATTCTTGTCCATACAATCGTTATCTTTTTATACACAGGATGCAAAAGATATACACCTACTACCCAAACACCGGAGCTTATAGTTGTGATTGTTATAGACCAACTGAATTACTCACATTTAGAAAAAATAGTTCCATCTTTGGACGGGGGCTTGAGACTTCTATTTGATAAAGGCCTTGTTTTTTCAAATTTCTTTCACGATCACGCCATTACTAACACGGCACCGGGACATGCATCGATATCCACAGGATTTTATCCTGCGCAGCACGGAATTATAGACAACTATTTCTACGATTACAAACGTGGAAAGACAGTAACTTCCACAACAAGTTACTCGGGCTACGATACAGCCTCAAACTTGCTAAAACCCACAATAGGAGATCTATTGAAATCTAGATGTAAAAAGTGCAAAGTGGTTTCCATATCTCCCAAAACACGTGCAGCCATCATGTTGGGAGGGAGAAAAGCAGATCTAGTTGCGTGGTATTCACGTAAAAAAGGATACTTTACAACAAATAAAAGCTACAGATACAGAAAGTTACTTAAAGAGGTAAAAGCTGAAAAATTCTTTACCTCTATATGGCATATATCACATTTTAAAAACGATCTTAGAACTATAGATAGCCATTACCACCCAGAAACTGGAAATGATCACACAAACAGCAGATTTATCTCACTCTATCCAGGTAGAGAATTCTACTCTCAACTTTATAACACCGCCCTACTCGATAGACTTACCCTCGAAGCGATCGAAAAAGTATTTAAAAACCATAATTTAGGACAAGATTCCTATCCAGATATTCTACTAGTTTCTCTATCCAGTTTGGATACAGTAGGACATAAATATGGACCTTTTACTCCGGAATGGTTAGCTACAGTTGAAGAACTAGATTCTATAATAGCTAGAATAATAGAAACGGTACAAAAAAACGTTAAAAGCTTCCTGTTTCTCCTAACATCGGATCATGGAGTAGCTGAGCTGCCATACAACAAAAACGGCTTTAGAAGAATAGCTCCAAACACAATAGTTTGTTTGCGAAAAGCTGCTACACAATACAGCGACCTATTTGTTAGCGAATTAAACGTATCTAAAGAGGCTAGCCTAGAAGATATAAGATCCTTAAAGAACGATTTAGAAAAGTGTGAAGATGTGGAAAAAGTTTGGACAGTTCTAGATTTAAATGACAATAGCGAGTTTGGAACACTTTTTAGAAACAGTTATTACAAACTTAGATCTCCTTCGTTTGTCATCCAGTTTGAAAAAGGAACGGTACCAGTTATAGAGATAGCTACTACTCACGGCTCTTTTTACGAATACGATAGACATGTTCCTTTAGTAGTATGGACTACTGGTAAAACTGCACAAAAAGTCACCGCAAGGTATGCAAGTGTTGATATAGCTCCTACTATAGCTGCCATATTAGGACTAAAAAACAGCAAATTTGCTGGTAAACCTATATCTGAGGTAATAGAGTGGTTGCACTGAAACTTGCTGTAGACGGTAGAGCTCTGTTTCAACCAGCCAGTGGTATAGGTGTTTATACACAAAACCTTCTTAAAGAACTGAGAAATTACCAACTAGAAATAACGGTTTTGACTCATAAACCGTTAAAAGGTGAAAAATTGGACAATATCCACTACATAGCAGATTCGGTTCCTTCAGGAGTAGTGTGGCAGCAAACGGTCCTTCCTAAAAAACTTAAACAATTTGATATCTTTTGGTCACCTATTCAGACTTTACCTTTTTACACCCCTATACCCTCGCTAGTAACTGTTCATGATTTAACTGTTATAACATTTCCTGAAACTCACACCCTAAAAGTTAAATTAAGTCAAATACCGTTTCTGCGGAGAACAATATCTAACGCTAAGGTTATAGTAACACCTTCAAAAGCTACAGCTGAAGACTTAATAAATTTTTTCCCACATTCAAAAAACAAGGTAGAAGTTATATACAACGGTGTATCTGGATCATTTACTTATACCCCTATAATGCAAAGAGAGAGGATAAGAAACTCTCTAGGTTATCCTAACGGCTTTATTTTATTTGTAGGTACTCTAGAACCACGCAAAAATCTAGTTGTTTTATTAGAAGCCTGGAAAGCAATAAATTGTGAGTTTCCAGCGTACTCCTTGCCCCTTGTAATAGTGGGATCCCCAGGATGGAAAAGCAAGAAGGTTGTAAAAATGATCAAAAAAGCGGGTCCCAACGTAAACTATATTGGTGTATTAAACAGGGAAAACCTTATCTCTTACTACAGAGCCGCATCATTATTTGTGTATCCAAGTCTATCTGAAGGTTTTGGATTACCCGTTATAGAAGCCATGGCCACAGGTACTCCGGTTATAACTTCAAACAGAAGCAGCTTATCGGAGATAACAAACGGTTGTGCTATAACTGTAGAACCAGAAGATCCGTCAGAATTAGCCAGAGCGATTATATATTTACTAAACGACAAGGATAAACAGGAAAAACTATCAATTCTCGGATATAAACACTCCTGCAAATTTTCGTGGACAAAAGCTGCTAATCAACTGTACAACCTTTTCTGTTCGATATGTATACAATAGCAATAGACGCACGCAAAGCGCTTGATTTTGGTATAGGTACTTACATACGTATGCTAATAAAACACCTCGCTCTTCTGGACAAAAGCAATAGATACTATTTAATAACAGACAGTTCTCAAGACAACAAAATATTTGGAGATCTCCCAGAAAATTTTATTCTTCACCCCGTTAACGTAAAACCTTACTCTTTTAAAGAACTCACTCTTTTCTCAGTTACCTTAAAACAGCTAGGTGCTGACTTATACCACGCTACCCACTACTCTACACCTCTTTTTATATTTACTAAATTTGTAGTAACTATACACGATATAATTCATCTACTATTTCCTCATTTTCTTCCTTCTCAAGTAGCTTATTACTACGCCCGTTTTATAATCCAGCGTAACATAACAAGAAGTGATAGAGTCATAGCTGTATCGGCAACAACGAAACAGGATCTTATAACTCACATGAATTGTAACCAAGATAAAATAAGAGTTATATACAACGGTGTAGAAGATATCTTTTTCAAAGAGTATTCTACAGAGGAAAGTCATAGATGGCTTGAAACATTAGGCATTAAGCGCCCTTACATTCTATTTGTCGGCAATGCTAAACCGCACAAGAATGTCGACATGATACTACGTGCTTACGCTCAAGCCCTTTCAATAATGAATTTCGAAGAAAGTATGGTATTGGTAGGAGGATTTGAACAATCGTTACCTAGGATAAAAGCTCTTTCAAAAGCTTTAGGAATCGAGGAAAGAATTAACGTAGTAGGCTATGTGGCATCTGAAGCGTTACCTCATATATACCGCAAAGCGACCTTGCTCTTTTATCCTAGTCTGTACGAAGGATTTGGCCTACCTTTACTAGAAGCGATGGCATGCGGTACACCTGTTATTACTTCCAACCTATCCGCCCTGCGTGAATTAGGAGAAGGGGTAGCAAAATTAGTCAACCCTTTAGATATCTCAGAAATGGCACGAGCTCTGGTAGAACTACTAGGCAATCTAAACTTACGTGTACAAATGTCCAAAGAAGGAAAAGAACGAGCCCTAGAGTTTAAATGGGAAAAAGTAGCTTCTAAAACCCTCAACCTTTATAAAGAAGTACTTAATGAATAACCTATCGGTAGCACTGTGTCACGATTGGTTAATAGGATTACGTGGAGGCGAAAAAGTACTTTTCGAAATAGCATCAATATTTGAAAACTCTCCTATATTTACCCTCTTTTACAACAAAAAAGAGATGAAAGATATATTTCCCCCCAACAGAGTTGTTACTTCTTTCCTGAACCTAATACCAGGAGTTTTAAGTTTTTACCGTTACTTACTCCCACTATATCCCCTAGCTGTAGAATCGTTCGATCTAAAAGGATTCAACCTCGTTATAACCACGAGCCACTCGGCTATAAAAGGTGTAATACCATCACCAGAAGCGATCAATATATGCTACTGTTTTTCTCCAATGAGATATATATGGGATCAGGTAGACAATTATTTTCCCAAATATTCCAAATTACTTGTACTACCTATAATCCACTACCTCCGTTTATGGGATAGTATAAGTTCCAAGAGAGTTGATAAGTTTATAGCTATTTCCAATTTCGTAGCAAAAAGGATAAACAGATACTATAGAAGAAATGCTGTAGTTGTACATCCTCCTGTAGATACAAATTTTTTTAATATAGTAGACGAACAGAGAGAAAATTTTTTTCTTGTTGTATCAGCACTAGTACCGTACAAAAAGATAGAAATTGCTATCGAAGCTGTGAAAAATCGTGGCAGTAGACTAGTTATAGTAGGAGATGGCCCCACAAGAAAAAAACTTCAGAAGATAAGTAACAGCAATATAACGTTTGTTAACAGAGTATCCAAAGAGACGTTACGCAAGCTGTATTCCAGAGCTATAGCTCTTATACAAAGCTGGGAAGAAGACTTCGGACTATCGACAGTGGAAGCTCTTGCTTGCGGTACACCAGTTGTTGCCCTGGGCAAAGGAGGGGTGTTGGATATAGTTCGAGACGGAATCGATGGATCACTATATAAAAGAAACGATCCAGAAACTCTATCTGAAGCTCTTGACAGAGTAGAAAAAATGAACTTTAATAGAGAAGAGTTAAGAGCTAGATCCCTGCTTTTCAGCGTAGATAGTTTCAGAACATCTTTTTTAAGAGAGGTAGAGGGGGCGGTTAGGAGATAAGAGAAAATGCAGCACGAGGGGTACAAAGTAAGAATTTCCCTCCTCGTGATAAGTGATCTTGTAGCAGCTATATTAGCGTTTGTAGCAGCTTGGTACATGCGTTTTCATCTAGAGATAATACCCTTAAAACACGCGATTCCAAACTTCAGCTACTACCTACATCTTCTTGGCTTTATATCTATAATATGGCCAGTTGTCTTTTACTTTCACAACCTTTACAGCTTACCACGACCAACATACAAAATAGACGAATTTATAGGTATATTTTCAGCTACAACGGTAGCTACCATAGTGCTATCGGGTATTATTCTCTGGTACCGACCCAAAATTATAACCATGGGCGTAGAAGAATATTTCTCCTATTCACGTGCCTTTATAATGCTCTTTTTCCTCTCTATAATCCCATTAGCATTTATCAATCGGATTATTACAACAAAAGCTCTAAAACTTTTAAATAACAAAACACAAAAAGTTGCAATAATAGGAACGAGTAAAAGAGCACGTACTCTTGCAAACAAACTCTTAGAGTTGCAAGATAAACTAGGCATAGAACTTGTAGGTTTTATCGCCGAGGCTCCTAAATTTCAGAAAAATCGCAAACTACCACTTCCGGTCCTCGGTACAATAAAAGATAGTAAGAAGATAGTTAAAGACTTAGGAATAAAGGAGGTTTATATAGCACTGCCACCTCGCCATTACGAAAAGTTGGAACAAACATTGGATATGTTAGCAGCCGAATGCATAGTAAAAGAGCTTCCTAACATTTTCCAAATACATACAATTTTTAGTGCCACAATAGAAGAACTAGATGGGATGCCCATAATCAATCTATCCACCACTCCCCTATACGGATGGAGATCGTTAGTTAAAAGAACTCTTGATATAGTTGTATCGCTCATAGCTCTAATGATTTTCTCTCCTATATTTCTCGCAATAGCTATAGCAATCTTTCTCGAAGATGGATTTCCTATTTTCTACACACAGGAAAGAACCAGCTTGGATGGTCGTTCATTTAAAATAATAAAGTTCCGTACAATGCGTAAAGACGCAGAAAAAATTACAGGCCCCGTATGGGCTGTACCTAACGATAAAAGAAGAACCAAAGTAGGCCAACTAATAAGACCTCTATCTCTAGATGAGCTTCCACAACTATTCAACGTATTAAAAGGTGAAATGTCACTGGTAGGACCCAGACCAGAAAGACCTGTTTTTGTAGAGCAATTTAAATACAAATATCCAACTTACGCCTTCAGACATAGAGTTAAACCAGGCATCACAGGATGGGCACAAGTTAACGGCTACAGAGGGAACACATCAATAAAAAAGAGAATAGAATATGACCTCTATTATATAGAACACTGGTCCTTAGGCTTAGATATAAAAATACTCTGGCTTACACTAAAACTGCTTCTCAAACCACAACCCAACGCCTACTAAATCTATCACAACAACCACTTGTTAAAGACAAAATAAATTACCTAAGACACAAAATGTTTCATAACCATTATCTATAATACACCCCCATTTAAAACCACAACACACTTTTCAATAAACTTACACAACCAACGTACAAAAGGTTATATCCTATAACCACTTAATATCTTAAGAACCCTTTCCAGTAGAGAAAAATACTCTACAAATTTATTCTTCACTACTTTTGTCCAATAGCAAGTACACAACCTCACCAGTTTACAATATAAAACATTGGAATAACAGTTCTCACAAAATTAACTTGTAAACAAAACAATACAAAATTTTAATAAAAAAGAGAAAAACAATTTTTCACTTGACTTTTTTTTTTTTTTGCAATACTTCCTCCAGGTAGCGCTACCGGATAAAAAAGGAAACACAAAAGGAGGTGAGGGTTATGAGAAGAACTCTGATCGCTCTTGCTTTTGCATCTTTTTGCTTTCTGTATATACCAGAAACAGCTGATGCGGGTGTAGTATGTATGGGGTGTAGAATACGGACACTTCCAGGTCCTTCAGGAAACTATGCATATTGCAAAATAGATTGGGACTCAGGTTTTGATCGCTGCAAACCAGGAAAAGTGAATTGTGACTTAAGCGGAGTATGCACTAATCCTTTTTCTGGTGCGTGTAGAACCTGCGGTTTTTGTCCACCGGAATGTGCTGGTAATTGCGTTTGCCCTGGTTTAGCGAACATAGTAACTTCCGACGGTGTTGATTCATCTTGTTCTCAGCCTATTTTTGTCAGTACCATTGAGTAAGAGGTGGTTGTTATGTGGAGGGGTATCTTACTTTTGCTTTGCTCTTTACCAGCATTAGCTAAAACAGGAGTTATTAAAGTAACTTTCCCTTCCGATATCAAGGGGGAGACCCTCGTTAGCTTTGTTAGTATGAAAAGCGGTAAAATTTTGTTCTCTAAGGTATTAAAAGAGCCTAAACCTCTTACTCTGAAGTTTCCTACCGAGACTATATGGTTTGTTTGTAGTACACGTGATAAAACGGGATTCTTCCCTTTCTATTACAGTATAACTCCTGTACCAGATAGACCCAAGACTATAAAGTGCAAGCTTACCGATATGGTAGAGGTTAAGGGAAAAGTGGTAGACAAAAGGCGTGGTACTCCTATACCGGGGGCTAAGGTGGGATTAAGTTCTCTTTTTAGCGATACCCCTCCTCCAAGCCCTCTTTATAGAAAAGCACTGGAAAAATCAGGCTTTATAAAAGAATATCTATCTACAACCGACAGTAAAGGAAACTTTAGAGTAAAGCTGCCCGTTGGTAAAGTACCTTTAGCAATAAATGTAGAAGGATTGGGAAAAGAGATAGTGGTTTTTGATCTAAAAGGTAAAGAAAAGCAAAGTATCGTTGATATAGGTACTATTGAGTTTACCAGAGAATCATCTATAACTGTTTATGTT
>JALWYX010000077.1 GCA_027078415.1 Thermoanaerobaculia bacterium | reverse complement strand
TTTTTTTTTTTTTTATTTTTTTTTTTTTTTTTTACAATGCAAATGACTCTTTTAGGGCCCTAGAGGAGTTGAATAAAAGAAAGGAGGATGTAGATATGAAGCTTAAGATGAGTTTTGTTATAGCTCTCGGCTTGTTTTTGGTTGATTTAGGACAGTTGTTTGCGTGTAGTGATTGCAATTACAGAGGAAACTGGTGTGAGATAGATTCGGATGGGTTTGAATTCTGTTTTGCGGATGGAACTCCTAGAGACGAGAATGGAAAGCCAAAACAAGGCACTTTTTGTATGGCTTACGGTAGACAGTGTGAGGATTGGATACCTCAGGATGACGCGGATTGCGATATAGCCTATTACTACTGTAGTCCGCTTTGGACACTTAAATATGACCCGTGTTCTGAGGATAATGGAAGTAATGATATTTAATTAGGTAGTGTATGCATAAGGGAGGGTAAGATGGGAAGGGTATCCCTACTTTGTGGAATCTTTTTTAACAGTTTAGTTGTATATGCAACAACAGGGGAAATTTGGGTGAATATTTTCTCTGGAGAAAACGGTACTAAATGGGTTATAGGTATACTTGAAAATAAGGAGCAGAAAAACTCTGTTGTAGCTTTCCGTAAAGATTTAGAAGTTGGCAAGTATAGCTTTAAAGTAAAAGAAGGTGAATATCTAGTTGTGTGTATGAGATACTCCTATAATCATTCTCTCCAAACACATCCTATAGTTGTAAAAGGTGATTCTGTTACTGAAGTTGTGTGTAAAGGTATCCCTAGCATAGATCTTATAGAACTAGAAGGAACGGTAATAGATAAAGATACAGGACTCCCCATAGTTGGAGCCAAAGTAGGAGACTACCCTTTTCTCTTACCTCCCGAACTTTTGTCTAATTACACTCATGTTATAAAGACAAAAACTACGAGACGTGATCTAGGTGATATAGTAAGGTTTTTAAAGAAGTACAAATTGGATAAGTATTTTTATTCACTAACTGATAACAGGGGTAGGTTTAAAACGTTTGTTTACTCAAAAGCAATTGCATCTTTTAAGTCAATTAATTTTTCAGTTTTCGCAGATGGTTACACTCCATTTTTTTACCAGAAAAGAGTAAAAAATATTAGTAAAATAGAAAGTCCTTTAGATGTAGGTAGTGTGGAATTGGTTACAGCTAGTAGTTGTAAGTTGTCTTTTGTACCACCTCTAAAGAAAGATGTTGCTATTTTCTTAAAACCTGTTAATACTGAGATAGTAAGTTATCCTAAAGAGTATTTCATATTTTCACCGTACCGTAGGTTAGGTACTTCTTCAAAATCTCCCATTTTTGTGAAAGACAAGTTTGTATGGCCATTTGTTTATCCTTGGATCTACTCCGTTGAATGGCGTATTAAAAGGAGTAAGAAACGCGGAGTAAAGGATGCAACTTCCTCTTTAGCTGTGTATGAAATAAAAGAGAAGGATAACAAAGAGATCGCTTTGGATATAAATGAGTGTAAGTACAGAATAGGTGTTGTAAGAGAGGATAGTAGGGATAGTGAAGATCAAAAGCTAGATCAAAGGGAAGATTTTGATTTTGCTATTCTGTGGAGAGATAGGTACTGGGTAGTTGATTCTATAGGTATAAAGGATTTAAGAAAGCCTGTAGAGGTTGGGGATATAGTTAGAGGAAAGAGTTTTATAAAAATCTTTATAGGATATGGAGACGAAGAGGAAGTTTTTGTAGAAGAGATAGGCATAAAGTATAAGAAAAGATTGTCTGCCACATATTTTTATTCAAGAGTTAGAATGGATGATTGTACAAAAAATAAAGATATTGTAGTTACTTTGGAAAAAAACAAACTTTCTTTTGTTATAAAAGATAATAAAGGTAAACCAGTTAAAAATGCATACGTTTCGGCTTATCTGTATAGGGAGGGGTATGACCCTCCATTTTCCTGTGGGACTCAAAGTAATGAGAAAGGTAAGGCCATATGTAAATATTTAAAAAGCGGGGAGTATTTAGTTTTTGTTCATCATCCACGTAAGGGATACTTTGGTCCAGAGAGTTTTTCAACTAGTAAGGATAGTTACGAGATAACCCTTAAAGAAGGTAAAGATATAGAAGTTGAATTGTTTTCTCCAGAGTATAAATCTATCGGAAAAGGGCTAGTTATAGTAGCTGCTCTGAAGGATACTCCTTTTAGTATATTTTCTACTTTAGGAGTAGAAGGAGAAAAAGAGAAACCTTATAGAATATTAGGACCTCCTAGTGATAAGGAAGAGAAATATGTAGCGAAATTTTCCAATCTTCCTTACCAAGATATCTATATTTTTCCAGAAACTCAGGTAACTAAGCTGGGTAAGGGATGGAGCAGAACTGCTCTGTTACTAGATGCAAAGAGGTCGGGTAGTGTGCAATTGGTGCTTGGGAGTGAAAGCGGTACTGTAGTGTTTGAAGGTAAAAATACTGGCTTGGATTTTGATGATGGGTACCGAATATCCGTTTGTAAAAAAGGAGCAGAATGTTTACCCCCTTCCTTCTTTACTCCAAATATATTTGCTTCTCCAACAGGAGGATTTGTTATAACGGGTTTATCACCTGGCGAGTATAAAGTGAGGCTTATTCCTATAGATTTAGGTGAGGGTAGAGAATCGTTAGAGACTCTATTTTTTAAAATTTATGCCGATCAGCACACTATTGTGGAGGAAGGGAGTTTTAGGAGGTAAGGAATTTTCTCTTTTGTACACTATTTTAATTTGTTAAGTGTAAGAAATTAGTGTTTTTAAATGGTTATATATCGTTTTGAGAGGTAAAGCATCAGCTTTGGCGGGTATAAGTAGTGTTGTGCGGTATAGCTGGTTTTATACTAATGTTGTGAGTTTTCTCAGAAGTATAAAATCGATTAACCGTTGCGGAATTGTACGATTTTATTGTGTTACTACTTTATGTCTTTGGTGTATAGGCTTAACAGAGTTATAACAGTTGTACCTTTGTATAACGTTTTTGCTTTTATAAGTTGTGGTTTTATGCTTTAGCTGAGAGTAATCTAGTTACAACTGTCCATATGATTCTTTTGACTATTTTATCTTTTGTCCTTTTTCTTACTTAACAGTGTTAGTTTATTAGATAGATAAGGTATATAGATTTTTATAAAAGTTTTTCTGTTTCAATTGTGGAGAGAATAAGAATTGGATAGTTTTTATGTAGATATTACACGTTTGTAGCTATATCTAGTTTTATATTGAGTTTAGCTGTATTTTTATATTTTACTGTATTAAAACCTATTAACACTGATAGTATCCTTCTTCTCTTTCCCTATAGGTTGTTTACTTTTGTTTGGTTTTTTAAAGTAGGTTTTTCTAAAAATTTTTGGAATAAATCTAGTATCAGTTTTTAAAAAATCAACTTTTTTCACTTGACTTTTTTTTTACAATGCAAATGACTCTTTTAGGGCCCTAGAGGAGTTAAATAAAAAAGGAGGAGGTTAAAATGAGAACTAGAGTAGTTTTAGCTTTAGCTGCAGGGTTGTTTTTAGTAAGTTTAGATTCGCTTTTCGCGTGTAGTACATGTATTGGTGTTAAGTGTTATCTTTATGCTAATGGATACGAGTTCTGTGGAACATATGTAGATGACGAAAATGGTACAAGAGTTTGTAGTGTTAATGGTAGAAGGTGTGAGAACTGGATTCCTGGAGGGGATAATGATCCTAACGATCCTAATGATCATTGTGATATAGCTTATCCTCAATGTAGACCACTTTATATAGAGTATGAGCCTTGTTCTCAGGGTAATGGGAGCAGTGGGAGTTAATTGGAGTAATATGTAGATAAAAGGAGGGGAGATGAAAAGGATAGTCTCTTTTTCTGTAATTTTTCTTTATAGCTTAATTATGTATGCTAAAACTGGTGAAATTTGGGTTAACGTTTTGCCCGGCGAAAGAAGTGATAAAGGTGTTATAGGTATACTTAAGAATGAAGATGATAGATCTGTTGTGGTGTTTCGCAAAGATTTGAAGTCGGGAAAGTATAGCTTTAAAGTCAAAGAAGGCAAATATTTAGTGGTATGTATGAGATATTCACACAATTCTCTCCAGGTACATCCTGTAGTTGTAAAAGGTGATTCTGTTACAGAAGTGGTATGTAAAAGTATTCCTAACGGCGATCTTATAGAGATAAAGGGTACTGTAGTGGATAAAGATAACGGGATTCCTATAGCTGGCGCTAAAGTGGGTGACTATCCTTTCATCTTACCCTCCAAATTGTTGTCACATTATGAACATATTATGAGAACAAAAACTACCGAATACGATTTAGGTGATGTAATAAGGTTTTTAAAGAGGTATGGTTTGGATAAATACCTCTACTCTATAACAGATAACAAAGGTAGGTTTAAAACTTTTGTTTACTCAAAATCTGTAGCAATTTTTAAGGCTATCAATTTTTCAATTTTTGCCGAGGGTTATGCTCCTTTCTATTATAAAAAAAGGATCAAAAATATTGGTGAATTAAAAACTTCTTTTAATATAGATACTATAGAATTGGTTCCAGCGAGTAGTTTTACTTTATTTCTCTCTCCCTCTTTGAGTAAAGAGCTTCCTATTTTCCTAAAACCTGTACATACAGAGATAGCGAGTTATCCTATAGATTATTTTGAGTATTCTCCCTACAAGCGTTTAGGTGTTTCTTCAAGAACACCTGTTTTTGTGAAGGATAAGTTTGTATGGTCGTTTGTTTATCCTTGGGTTTACTCCGTTGAGTGGAGAATTAAAAAAAGCGAGAAGAGTAAATTTGCAGATACAACCTCGTCTTTGGCTGTGTATGAACTAAGAGATAAGGAGGGTAGAGAAATTAAGTTGGATATAAATGAGTGTGATTATGAAGTGACAGTTGAAGGGATTAATGACAACGATGAGGATAAAAAGATAGAAAACAATAGTGTTTTTCTGGTTTCTGTCGAATGGAGAGGTAGATATAAAATAGCTGATTCTGTAGGACCGGAAGATTTGAAAAAACCGATAAGAGTAAAAGATGTAGCTAAGGGAAAAAGTTTTATAAAGACTCTTATAAGGTATGGAGATAAAAAGAGAGTGTTTATAAATGAGTTAGGTGTAGATTATATAAGCGGTACGGCTACTACGTACTTTTACACAAGGGTTATGATGGATGATTGTGCAAAGAATGATAAGGTTACAGTTAAATTGCAAAATAGTACACTTTCCTTTGTAGTAAGAGATAGTGAAGGTAACCCAGTTAAAGATGCACGTGTTTTTGCGTATTTATATAAAGAAGGGTACGCGCCTTCATTCTTCTGTGGAACACGTAGTGATCAAGCAGGTAGAGCTGTATGTAAGTATCTAAAAAATGGAGAATATTTAGTTTTTGTTCATCATAGCCAGAAAGGCTATTTTGGTCCAGAGACTTTTACAACCAGGAAAGATAGTTATCAAATAACACTTAAAAGGGGTAAAGATATATATATTGAGCTTTTATCCCCTGAATATAAATCTATCGGGAGTGGATTTATAATAGCAGCATTAGCAGGTACGCCTGTTAAGTTATTTGCTACATTAACGTTAGAAGGCGAAAAAGAGAAGTTTTATACAATTATATCTGCTAATAAAAGTGAAAAAGATGAGGAAAAAAGATATATAGCAAAGTTCTCTAACCTTCCTTATCAAGATATCTACCTTTTCCCTGAGATGAGTGTAGTTTTACCAGGGAAAGGATGGAGTAGAGAAGCTGTTTTGCTGGATAAAGAGAAAGAGGGTTATGTGCAGTTAGTTCTTGGAAGCGAGAGCGGTACTGCTGTTTTTGAAGGTAAAAGTACCGGACGCTACTTTGATGATGGTTATGTGATATCCATTTGTAAAAGAGGTAAAAACTGTTTGCCGTCTTCACTTTTTTCATCACCTATTATCCCCTTTTCAACAGGAGGATTTGTTATAACGGGTTTATCACCTGGAGAGTATAAAGTGAGGCTTATTCCTATAGATTTAGGTGAGGGTAGAGAATCGTTAGAGACTCCATTTTTTAAAGTTTATGCAGATCAGCACACTATTGTGGAGGAAGGGAGTTTTAGGAGGTAAAAATTTTTCTCTTTTGTTCACTGTTTTAATTTGTTAAGTGTAAGAAATTAGTGTTTTTAAATGGTTATATATCGTTTTGAGAGGTAAAGCATCAGCTTTGGCGGGTATAAGTAGTGTTGTGCGGTATAGCTGGTTTTATACTGTAATGTTGTAAGTTTTCTCAGAAGCATAAAATAGATTAACCGTTGCAGAATTGTACGATTTTTTTGTGTTACTACTTAACACTGATAGTATCCTTCTTCTCTTTCCCTATAGGTTGTTTACTTTTGTTTGGTTTTTTAAAGTAGGTTTTTCTAAAAATTTTTGGAATAAATCTAGTATCTTTTTTTAAAAAATCAACTTTTTTTCACTTGACTTTTTTTACAATGCAAATGACTCTTTTAGGGCCCTAGAGGAGTTAAATAAAAAAGGAGGAGGTTAAAATGAAAACTAGAGTAGTTTTAGCTTTAGCTGCAGGGTTGTTTTTAGTAAGTTTAGGTCCGCTTTTCGCGTATAGTATATGTAATAGTCATAACTTCTGTGTTCCGCACCCTGAAGGAAACGAGTTCTGTATGTCATACTTTGATCCCAATCCTAGGGATGGAGATGATTCTTTTTGTATTCCTCATGGGAGAGAGTGTAATGGTTGGATTCCTGTCGGTGATTGTGATGAGATAATGTATTCTCAGTGTACCATGCTAATCTATGGTATGAACCTTGTTCAGAAGATAGCAACGGTGATGGTTAAAGTAAAGAAAGTTAGTTGAGTTGATGGAGGGTAGGATGAAAAGGGGAGTTTCACTTTGTATAGTATTTATCTGTAGTTTGGTTACATACGCAAAAACTGGAGAAATTTTTGTAAATCTTATGCCTGGAGAGAGAAGCGATAAAGGGGTTATAGGTATTCTTAAAAATGAAGATAGTGATAGATCGGTTGTGGTATTTCGTAAGGATTTAGAACCGGGTAAGTATAGCTTCGAAGTAAAAAACGGTAAGTATTTGGTGGTATGCATGAGATATTCACACGATTCTATCCAAACACATCCTATAGTTGTAAGAAACGATTCTGTTACAGAGGTAGTTTGCAAAAGTATACCTAACAGTGAGCTTATAGAGTTAAGCGGGACTGTAATAGATAAAGAAACTGGGATTCCTATAGCTGGAGCTAAGGTGGGACTCTACCTTTTTGTCTTACCCTCCGAACTTGTATCCCATTATAGTCATGTTATAAAGGGGAAAAGGACTAAGCACGATCTAGGTGATGTAGTGAGGTTTTTAAGAAGGTACAATTTGGATAAGTATCTCTATTCTCTTACCGATAGCAAGGGTAGATTTAAAACGTTTGTTTATACAAAAGCTGTTGTGGCTTCTAAGACTATCAATTTTACAGTTTTTGCCGAAGGCTATGCTCCTTTTTATTATAAAAAAAGAATCAAAGACGTTCGCCAGTTAAAAACTCCTGTTGATGTAGGTACTATCGAATTAATTGCATCGAGTAGTTTTAGGATATCTTTGGTTCCGCCTTTAAAGAAAAAAGTCGCTATGTTTTTAAAACCTGTGAATACCGAAATAGCAAGTTATCGTAGGAACTATTTCGAAGGTTTTCCTTATCGAATGCTTGGTACTTCTTCAAAAAGCCCTATTTTTATCAAGGATAAGTTTGTATGGTCTTTTCTTTATCCTTGGGTTTATTCTGTAGAATCGATAATTGAAAGTGATAGAAATATACCTCCGAGTGCGTCTTTAGCTGTATATGGAATGAAAGAAAGGGAAAATAAAGAAGTTGTTTTAGATATAAATGAGTGTGAGTATGAAATAGAAGTTGTGAGTTTAGAGAATAGAGATGAAAATATTGCACAAAGAGATACTAAGGACGACTTTTATATTTCGATCGACTGGCGAAATAGGTATTTGGTGGTTGATTCTGTAAGTTTAAAGGATTTAAAAAATCCGATAAAGGTAAGAGATATAACTAAAGGAAAAAGTTTTATAGCAACGTCTATAAAGTATGGAGAAGAAGAAGAATTTGTTATAGAGGAGATAGGTGTAAAACGTACGAGAAAAGTATCTATTACGTATTTTTATTCGAGAGTTGAGATGAACGATTGTACTAAAGACAATAAGGTTTCGCTAAAGTTGGAGAACGACGAACTTTCATTTGTTATACGAGACAGTGCGGGTAAACCAGTTAAAAGTGCAGATGTTTTTGCGTATTTGTATAAGGAAGGGTATGAGCCTTCGTTTTCCTGTAAAACACGTAGCAACAGTGAAGGTAAGGCAGTGTGTAAATACTTAAAAAATGGAGAATATTTAGTCTTTATCCATCATCCTCAAAAAGGGTACTTTGGTCCCGAAACCTTTGCAACGGATTCAAATAGTTATCAAATAACACTTAAGAAAGGTAAAAATGTGCAAGTGGAGTTACTATCTCCTGAATATAAATCTGTTGGAAAAGGTATGGGTATAGTGGCTGTTTTAGCAGGTACTCCTGTTGTTTTATCTGCTGTATTAAATCTAGAGGGTGAAAAAGAAAAACCTTATAGGATTATATCTTTTAAAAAGAGTGAAAGGGAGGAAAAGTATGTAGCGAAATTCTACAATTTGCCTTACCATGATATCTATCTTTTTCCTGAAAGTAGTGTAACTTTGTTAGGAATAGGATGGAGTAAGGATGTCGTTCTACTAGATAAAGAAAAAGATGGTTATGTGCAGTTAGTTCTTGAGTATGGAAGTGGTGCTGCTGTGTTTGAAGGTAGAAATAGTGGAGAGGACTTCGATGATGGTTACGTGGCATTCCTTTGTAGAAAAGGAGAAGAATGTTTGCCAGATCTTAGTCCGTTTGTCATCCCTTCTTCGATGGGAGGCTTTGTTGTAACCGGTTTGCCACCGGGAGAGTATAAAGTAAAACTTATACCTATCGACTTGGGTGAAAATAGGAAACCACTTGAGACGCCTTTTTTTAGAGTTTATCCCAATCAGCACACAGTTATAGAGGAAGGTAGTTTTAGGAGATAGAATGTTTATTTGGAATTTTTGTAATCCTCCCAGATAAACAGTGATAAATAAAACAGTTACAACTTTATATGCTTATAAACGTGAAGGATGGTGTAAAAAATAAGATACCTGATTAAACTCCGTTTGTTAAGCTAGTATATTTGTTTAGTTGTAGATCTTACTTATGCTCTAGGAGTTTGCTGATGTTACCGTATGTGGTATTTAGCCTCAAGATTATTCACCACAACGTTGTAACTGCTGATTTAGGTATTGTAGATGACGTTCTAAATTCCAAGTTGCTGTAATGGTTAGACTATTTGAATAGACGGGATCGTACAATCCTCCATCAATTTTATTGCCTTTAGTTGCGCTCTAGCGGAAGGGTAGTATGTAGTTTTTTTGCCTTTGCTAATTTAATTGCCCTCTCAATATTCTTGCTTCTCTAACCCCTCTTTTTTTAAACGGTATCTGTTTATTGGTGCCCTGATGAATAGTTAATGAAACAATTCTAGGCGTTTACTGGGTGTAATCTGCTCTCTGGTTTGGATTCGTTGAATTTTTTTATTTACTTATTATTTATTTACTTATTAAATGTAACAACTGAAGTGTTTGTTGAAAAGTTAGGTAGATTCCAATTTGCTCTTGGCATACATTACAGAAAGGCTCCTCAAATATATTCAAGAACGCTTCTCTATCTATATTCTAATGACTGCCGCTACAGATAATAAGACTTTATTCTCCGTAACATACTACAAGATTTCCTATGTACCAGAGGCATCCTTTTTTTACCTCTTCTTTAGCCCGCGGCCTTAAGTAGTTTTTATGGTCCATTTTTTGTTTTGCTAAGATATGTAAATAGAAGCTAGCTGAATTTTTTAATTAATAAGGACGTAATCTTTGTGGCATTTTTGAAATAGTTTTTAAAAATGTGTGTTTTAGTGAAA
>JALWYX010000076.1 GCA_027078415.1 Thermoanaerobaculia bacterium | reverse complement strand
TTTTTCATGTGTTTTTTTTTTTTTTTTTGCAATACTTCCTCCAGGTAGCGCTACCAATATCAAAAAAAGGAGGTGTAGGGTTATGACAAGAAAAGTGTTGATTGCTATTATTTTTGGATTTCTATATATTGCTGTCCCGGATGTTACAAGAGCAGGGGTTGCTTGTGTAAGTTGTGCATACAATCCAAGACCCGACAATGTGTATTATTTTTATTATTGTAAGTTGGACTGGAATTCGGATCACGATAGATGCGTATCGGGTGGTGCTTTCGCGTGTGAGTATACAACTGGAGAGTGTACCAATCCGCTAGGAGGTTCAGACAACGACGATTGCAGAACTTGCGGTTATTGTCCTCCCTCATGTTCGAGGTGCGGATGTGACAACCCCTTTGCTACTGTAGTTTCTAATGGTGCAAACAACGATTCATCTTGTTCACAATCCACTTTTATAAATACTATTGAGTAAGGGGATAGTTATGTGGAAGGGTATCTTGCTGGTTTTTTGTAGTGTTTCTGCTTTAGCTAGAACAGGTGTCGTTAAGGTAACTTTTCCTTCCTCTGTACAAGGAGAAATCCTTGTTAGCTTTGTAAGCATGAAAAGTGGGAAAATATTGTTCTCTAAAATAGTAGACAATCCAGAACCTTTAACTGTGAAGTTACCTACCGAAACTGTTTGGTTTGTTTGTAGTGCACGTGACAAGATAGGGTTTTATCCTCTCTTTTACAGTACAACGCCCGTAAAAGGTACAACCAAAACGGTGCAATGTGAACTTACCGATACTATAGAGGTTAAAGGAAAAGTTGTAGATAAAAGGCGTGGTACACCTGTTCCAGGAGCTAAGGTTGGTTTGAGCCTGTTTTTTAAAGATACCCCTCCGAACTTTTTTTATAGAAAGGTTCTTGAGAAATTTGGTTTTATAAAAGAGTATCTATCGACGACAGATAGTAAAGGGAATTTTAGAGTAAGATTGCCTGTTGCTAGGGTAGGGTTGAGTGTAAAAGTTGAAGGTTTAGGTGGGGAAGTTGTAGTTTTAGATTTGAGGGATAAGGGCAGTCAACGCTTAGTTGATATAGGTAAGATTGAATTCACTCGAGAATCATCTATCACTGTTTATGCTATAGGTGAAAAAGATCCTCCAGATTTTGTAAAAGTAAAATTGAAACCTTTCTATATAGAGGGTAATAAAGGTATAGATCCTCAGGTTATAAAAGGAAAAAAAGCTAATCAGAAGATAATCGAATTCAGAAATTTAGAAGAGGGGATATATATAGTAGAACTAGAGCTACCTAACCCCCTATATAAAAAAGGATCGTTAGCAACTTCAAAAACGGTCAACCCTAAAGTTGCTCTAGTACTATTAGAGGAAGGAGATAACGTTTCGTTAGATATCCCTATAATAGACAAAAAGTTAGTTGTGTCACTAAAAGAATTACCGATTCCTATCCAGTACGATCCAGTAGTTTCTCTTACATGTCAGCAGTATAAGTATTACTTTCAACGATCTAAACTTAAGAAAGTAAAGGATCTGTGGAAAGCGGAGTTTCGATTATATTTACCTTGCAAAGCACAGTTGAAAGTTGAGATCAATCCTCATAAAGTGTATGAGTATATAGATAAGAAAAAATGGGATAAGTTATCAAATACTAATACTGTATCTTTGGGAGATATTCATATTTCAAAGGACAGTCCTGATTATCAGGAAATTACTCCGGAACTTCCGGACAATGTAACTATCGCTCTGCGTACCAAGAATAGATACAACACTCTCTCCTTTAATGCGCTCGATATAAAGAATTTGACTTATATAGCGGTTAGCAAAGATTTCTCGGTGCCTTCAAACGAATTACAAATAACGCTGCCTTCGTCCACTTACGGGATCATTACAAAAGGTGTTGTAAAGAATTTAGAAGACAGTATGGAAAATAGTTTTAAGCGTTATTTGCTTAAAGAAGTAGCATCAACGACAAATACTATAGAGTTGGATTTACAGAAGAAGTTGGAAGTGGTAATAAGGATAAAGGAGCATTCTGAAAAGTTGAGAAGAGTTAGGGTATGTTTATATCATCATTACTTCATAGATCAGCCGTACTGTCCAAATGTTAACGGAAAAAAAGATTCTTTTGTCTTAGAAACGTATAGCAACAAATTTGTTATAACGGCAATAGGAAGAGGTAGTGGTAGTTCACGTTCCTTGGGTGCGTACAAAGCTATGGAGTATACAGGAGAGCCGATAGAGTTAGAGTTAAAAGAGACTGGGAAATTAGCTGTTTTAAGTGACAACGTGGTAAATTTAACTGATAGTTCTCATATTATCTCTTCTATATTCTTTATATGTTCGAGAAAAGAAAGAATATGTCAAATTGGGGATAAATTTTTCCAAGTTCCACAGAGAACTATAATAACTCCAACTACAGACGGTAAAGTAGCTTTAATAGACAACATCGCACCTGGTGAATATTACTTGATAGTTCTTAGAGGAACTAAAGAGATAAAAAGTACTAATTTTACAATAAGGGAAGGCGAACTTACTTTACTAAGACAGCTATTTTAAAACCTAGTTTCGATAGTTACTCTGTTGTTAATTTTTCTTAGGTTCGTATATAGAGCGTAGAGAGATTTTGATAATTTAAAAGGAGAGGGAGTAGTTGTTTTCTACTATTTTTACCGGTTGCGGATGTGTATACCGCTAAAGACTATTTATTCTCTAAACCAATCGATGTAAGTATGTTTACAAAGGTAATACCTACTCCAGATATGAAATACGTATAAACCGTTTAACTGGACGTATAAGTCATATAGCTGTTTAAAGGGCGATTAAACGATTTTTGATTGTTGGCAACTTGTTGCTACTAAATATAAATTCTGATGATCAGATAGGTTGTATAAATAGTGTGTGGATATTGGTGATTGTAAGTTTAGTTTCATTATGTTTTGCCCCTTTTTATTCCAACATCTCTGCTAGCAGTAGTGCTGATATTATACAAGATAAAGTTGTAGTTGCTATAAAGTTACCTTCTAGAACAGAAGAGCCTATAACGTAAAGATTTTCACATTCTGGTATTGTAAATCTATCTGTTGTACTAATTCCTCCCCATGTTATCCAACTTCCGGAGAAATAGGGAACTCTTTCTACTTTTTCTCCTTTGGCAATTTTAAGTACTATTTCGCTTGCTAAAGTGTGAGAGTCTGTAAATCGTTTTTCTTCCGTTTCGCTTATTTCGCTTAGCAAAATTTTTTCTGCTACATTGCAGGTTATTATTGTATCTGCAGGAGTTGATAACACTGTAAGAGCTTTTTTGGAACCTAATAAGTTTAGTGGTGCAAAAAATAGTAATGTATCATTTTCTATTCTCATACTTTCTATAAGCGGGGATACAAGAGGACCTTTTTTAAACAACCGGTAAAGTATTCTATCTCTAAGAGTACCTCTATTATCAAGGGTATCCACTTTGGGATTTATTAGCAGAGCAGGTGCAAATATTCTTGTTTTTATAGAAGAAGAAATTGCTCTCGTTTCTATTTTTTTGTGTTTATTCCACTGTTGTAGAACCTCAGGAGGACCTATGCCTGATCTAAGTAGTATCCTTTGTGATTCTATAGCCCCCGCAGCTATGATGACCCCTTTTTTAGTGTTTACAGTTGCTTGTTTGTTGTATTTTGTAAATCTTATTCCTCTGGCTGCGTTTTCTACCAGTTCTATTTCTTCGACGTATCCTTCGTAGATGGGGCAAAAATTATCTGCGTTTATTATTTTTTTGAATACTGTGTCGGCTAACGTTACACGTTTCCCACCAGTTATGGTAGTAGCTAGAATGGAGGTTTCGGGTAGCAAGTTATGTTCTTTTTTACCGTCAGCAAACTCTAAAGATAGCTCATGCGGTGCCTTATTTTCTCTGGGAGATATTAGGTGTCCGTTTGTATCACCTTCAATTTCTTCTATAAGAGTTGCTAGTTTGTTGGAGGATAGTTTTGTTTTTATGTTATCTGCTATCTCCCTAGTATATATTGGAGGAGCAAGTATACTTTTACCACCTATACATTTGGCACTATGTATATTTATTTGAACATTTTTGTGAGAAGTGTGTAGTTTTAATGTATGGTTCCAGTCCCATTCTGTAGACCATAAAAATGGGTAGAGTGAAGGTGTTTTTATCTCGTATAGATGATGACCAAAACCGTTCTCTATAAGCGCAACTTTGTAGCCCTTTTCAAGGAGTTTTAAAGTGATAACAAGACCACTCTCGCCACCTCCTACAATCGCGTAATCTACGGTAAGTTGCATCTAGAGAAAATATATTTCTTCGTCTACTTCAGGTTGTTTTTTCTTGATAAGTAATTTATGTTTGAATTTTATCCATTCTTCCAAAGCTTCGTTGCTATCTAAGTCTAGATCTTCGTTTGCTAGCGCATCTTCTATATCGTCCGCTATTTCACCCTTTTCCAATTTACTTAAAACTTCTTCCATTTTTGGACCTGGTTCTATACCGCTAAGTTTGGTAAATTTTCTAAACAAGTTAGCTATTTTAGCTGGGTTTTCTTCGTCTTCTGCATTTTCCAGCTCCGGCAGCAGAGAATCAACCGCTTCCATTATTTTGTTTTCATCAGCAGGTAGATCTTCTTTATCTTTTTTCCCTATGGAGAATTTAGACGGTTTACGAGTAAGTCTAGGATTGGCACATTTAGGGCAACTTGGTACCGTTTGTGTATCGACTTTAGGAGAGTAGAAATTAAAAATTCTGTTACACTTTTTACAGTAAAACTCATATATCGGCATTGAGTTCTCCGTACAATTTTTGGGTGTTTTTAGAAATTTTAGCAACCATTTCCTCTATTTCTAATTTTTTAAGATATCCTAGATATTCCAATGCGAACAGTATATTAGCTGGTTCGTTGATATCTCCTGCTTCTGGAGCTAATGCAGGCGCGTCACTTTCTAACAATATATTCTCTATAGGCATTCTTCTAAACAGTTTCTGCTTTTGATTGGATCTTACTATAGAAGGTGGCACTGAAAAGAAGAAACCGGCATCAATTCCTTTTTTAGCAGAACTGAAACTACCATCAAATGCATGCATTTGCACTTTTTCTGCTCCTTTTGCAATAAGCAACTCTATAGTAACTTTGCCTGCAGAGCGCGAATGGATATTAAGAGGTAAATTAAGTTCTATTGCCAGTTCAACAAATATTTCGAAAATCTCTCTTTGAAGCTTTCTTTCTTTCTCATCTTTAATTTTCCAATGATCTAAACCCACTTCTCCTATAGCTACTATCTTTTTTCTATTTTTCTTTATAAAATCTGCAATTTTTAAAGCTTCCAGCAAATCTAAATTTGTTGGAAACAGACCGGCTGCTGCAAATATTACACCTTTGTATCTCTCTGATAGTTCCAATGCTTTTATAGATTCTTCAAAATTTTCCGTTACCACCACAAATTTATCTATGCCGCGGGATTTGGCGCGTTCTATTATATTGTCTAGATTTTCGTAAAGTGGTGAAGATAGTAAGTGGCAATGTGTATCTGTTATATTCATTGCAACACTTTGAAAATTTTGTCCAGCGCCCAGTCTATCTCTTCTTTCTTAATTATTAAAGGAGGTGCAAGCCTTATCGTATGTTCATGAGTTTCTTTACAAAGCAACCCTTCCTCCATAAGTTTCTCGCAATATTTCCTAGCTCCTCCGGCCTCAGGTTTAAGTTCTATTCCTATCCACAACCCCCGTCCTCTTATCTCCTTTATAAGTGGAGAAGAGAACTCGTTCAGTTTATTCATAATATATTCTCCCATAGCAGCTGCATTTTCTACCATTTTTTCCTCTATCAAAACATCTAAAGCCTTTATAGCTATCGCAGCACCTAAGGGATTCCCCCCATAAGTAGAACCGTGATCACCCGGTTTGAATACGTTCATAACTTCATCCTCAGCTAGCACAACGGATACAGGATAAAAGCCTCCTGATAACGCTTTACCTAAAATAAGTACATCTGGTCGTATCCCTTCATGTTCAAATGCGAACATTTTACCTGTTCTTCCTAAAGCTGATTGAATTTCATCGAGAATAAGAAGAATTCTATTTTTATCACATAGTTCTCTCAACTGCTTGAAAAATCCCGGAGGAGGTATAATGATACCACCTTCTCCTTGAATAGGTTCTATAAGTACAGCAACTACATTCTCATCTATGGCGTTTTCTACTGCTGAAATATCACCGTAGGGAAGTAATTCAAATCCAGGAGTAAAAGGTGCAAAACCATCTCTGTACTGAGTTTCGCTAGAAAAACTTATTACTGTTATAGTTCTCCCGTGGAAATTGTTCTCAAAACATAGAATTTTAGCTTTTTCCCTCTCAACTCCTTTTACGTAGTATCCCCATTTTCTAGCGAGTTTTATAGCCGTTTCGACAGCTTCAGCACCTGTATTCATAGGCAGCACTCTGCTAAATCCAGATATCGAAGTTATTTTCTCGTAAAATAGAGGCAATACGCTATTACGAAAAGCCCTTGATGTCAAGGTGAGCTTAGCCGCTTGCTCAACCATAGCCTTTAAAATCTTAGGATGCGAATGCCCTTGGTTTACAGCTGAATAAGCCGCTAAGAAATCTAAATATCTATTGCCTTCTACATCCCATACCCATACTCCCTCTCCTCTCTCTATTACCACATCCAACGGTTTGTAGTTATGAGCACCGAGTTTTTCCTCTAATGAGATAAGTTCTTTACTAGAAAAAATCATCTTCCCCTCCTTATCCACCATTGCAACTCTTCAAATCCTAATAAATAAGCAAGACTTACATATAAAATAGCAAATATAAAGAAAAATAGTAAATACCCTATCTTCCCAACTACTATTTTATCTAAAACTGAGAACTTTAATATAACAGAGACCAATGCTACCACTAGAGATAAAAAGGTAAAACGTACAAAAGATGTTGTAGGAAACTTTAACTCTATACCCTTTTTCCTCAATTGGTCAGAAAGTAGGTAGAGCTCTATCGCACTGCTGAAAAAAAACGCAGTTGCTATTCCTATCGCTCCCAACTTTAGTTCACCTTGTACTGCTGGAAATATTACTGATAAAGCATAGTTGTCTGCTACTCTGGACAATACAACGGCCAAAGATAGGTCCACAAATATCGCTAACACAGATATCATAGATGGTGTATAGGTATCGCCTATCGAGAAAAAGAGATTTTTAAGAACTCTAGCAATAGAAGTAGATATAAGAGATACTCCATATATAGATAGTATTAAAGAAACAAGCAGTGTACTTTCGTACTTGAACCCGCCTCTTTGGAATACCAAAGCTACCAGCCATCTACCAAAAAATATAAATATTATCGAAGAAGGTATTGTAAATAGGGCCATCTGGCGCAACGCTAAAGTTACATATTCGCCTTTCTTTAATAAGTTTTTTTCTCTTGAAAGAGAAGGTAATGAAGATGTAGCTAGCGAGGTGGCAAACAGACTAAGTGGCAGGAAAAAAAGTCTTTGTGCAAAAGCTAATGCACTTACTGCCCCTGGTGCTAGAAACGTGGATATAACATGTGCGATGTAACCTCCTATCTGAGTAACGCTTCTACTTATAACAACGGGTAAGGCAAACCTTATAAATTCTATAGAGAACTTTTTAGAGAAAGATAATTTCAGTTCTTTTATCATTAGGGTAAAAGGAATAAAAAATTGTACAATGCTTCCTATTATTCCTCCTATAGCTGAGGCAAGGAGTATAGTAGTTGAAGAAGAGTTTTGTGCAATTATTAAAGCCACTATTATAGATAAATTCCATAACGCTGCTGCTATGTAAGGTAGAAAAAAACGCTCTTTGGCTATTAGGTAAGCTGATGCTAAACTTGCTAACGATAAAAAACCTACCGCAGGAAATAAGTATCTTGCGTATTGAACCGTTAGAGAGAAACGTACCGTATCAGTATCGTTTAAATACCCAGGAGCAAGCAGAATTACAAACTGTCGTGCAAAAATTACACCTATTATCGAATACAGGGCTACTACCGCCAAGACTGTGAAAAATACAGTGCTTAAAAAAACTGCTCTATATTTTTTATCTATTTTCAGATATTGGGGAGTAAATGCGGCTGCGAACGTTTGATCTCCCAAAATGACTTGTAGTAGATTGGGAATTTTAAAAATAGATATGTAAATATCTGCGTATTGTGTTGTACCTAACGCTTTAGCTACAATGGCTTCCCGTATAAAGCCTAATATACGTGATAAAGCTATTCCAATGGATATAAATTTTGCACCCCAATACCCTTTCTGCATTTTGTTCGCCCAACTTTTTTTAAAATATATGAAAAGAAAAAAAAATCGAAGCTGAACATAGAGTGATTGTAAGAATCTAAAACGATAAGTTGCACAGTTTGGCTACGTTGCATTAAAAAAATATTTTGTACTGTTCTGACACTTTTTATATTTGCTAAAAGTTGCTTACTGAAATAGCAATTGAGATATAAAAAATCAATTCAGATAATTTGCGTAGAATGCTCTTAAATAAGGGTTTAGATTTATCGCTTTTTTTATATATTTTTCTGCTTCTAAGTGGTATCGTTGATCTTTACTTATTTTTGCTAATTCTTTTATAACTACGCCTTTTATAGCTAAGGCTTCAGGATAATTCACGTTTTTTATAATATAGTCTAAGATTTCAAGAGCTTTCTCTTTAGAATTCTCTTCTTCCTTTGCGAATGCGTAGATTTTTGCTACAGCCAAAGCTTCTTCAAACTCTTTAGGTGTATCGCTAAACCTTAATAAGATCTGTTCCAACGCTTTTTTGTGTAAATTTGCATCCACTCCTCTTTTTAACATTGCAATCCTATAGTTTATTACCAAATATGGGTACCTTTTTGATATCTCCTGCAAAGGAACCTTAGCTAGTACAGACCTTGTAATTTTTAGAAGATCTGGATCGATACCGTAAATTTGAATGTAATGTGCCATTATAGTTATAACGTTTCTAGCTACTATTGTTTGCAGATTGGAATTCAAAGAGTTAGTGCAATACTTTATATTTTCTTCTATAATCTTTTTTGGATTTTGTCTAATAGATACGTAGAATTTTACTTTGTTCATAAGTGTAGTGCATTGGTGGAGTTGATGGTAAAAATCCATGTTCCTGTTTTTAAGTTGCATAAGAAGAGTATCTACTAAGTAGAAATAATACTTTACAGGATATCCCCATACCATGTTAGCTCTTATGGTTTTGTTGATAGAAGTTACTACATTTATAAGAGGGACAGAATTTTTAGGGTTTAATTCTATACTTTTTAAATAAGCATTTATCGAATTATGCAGATAATCTAGATATGCACCTTCTGGAATGTTGCGTTTTGCAGAAAATCCGCCGTAAAGAGAGTAGGTTAAACCTAACGATGATAAAAGAGAAAAGTTGTTTGGTGTAATTTTTAACGCTTTTTTAATAGAATCTATAGCTTCTGAAAAATGGTATTCTATAGTTTCATTTTTACCATTTACCATTTGTAAAAGAGCTGCGTAAATAGAATGCAACATACTTTTAGTCTCTAGAGCAGGTATATACTCAGGTTCTAATGCAAGAGATTTGTCAACAGCGTTTATCCCGTTTTCTATAATAGGTTTCGCATCTTCAGGGTTTTTATAAAATAGAAAATTTCCGTAGTGACCATGCACCTCAGCTAAGTTGGAAAAGAGTAGATAAGATTCTGGAAACTTATCGATAGCGTCTTTTATAAATCTCGTTGTTTCTACAAAGCTTTTGTGTAAAGTCTCTTGGGTTTGATTTGAGATGTCTATAGCTATTTGATAATAAAAACCAAGTGTGCGTAAGATAGATATATTTGCGAATATACCTTGCGAAGGTAATACAAACTTGGCAGTTTCACAAATATCTTGAGCTTCTTGGTATATTGTATATATTTTCCTCGCTTGAGACGAGGTAAAAACGTTGTGCTCTAGTTGTATGACTTTAAATTTACAATAGTTTTGCCACGCTTCCGGGTCACTGCGCGCGAAATTCAAAAGATTAGAATATAAAGAAACAGCTTGTTGATAAAATTCATTATACTTTTCCAACTTGTTCTCTATACTAT
>JALWYX010000075.1 GCA_027078415.1 Thermoanaerobaculia bacterium | reverse complement strand
GTAATTTTGATATTTTAATAAGTTATTTGGGTTTGGAGCATCTTTTTTCTAAAACTGTTGCTTCTCTGTCTGGGGGTCAAAAACAGAGACTTAACGTAGCACTCGCATTGGTAGGAGATCCTAAAGTTGTAATTTTAGATGAGCCAACGGCGGGTTTGGATCCGCAAACTCGGCGACAGATACATGATCTAATTAAGCAGCTGAAAAAAGAAGGTAAAACGATTATTGTAACTACCCATTATCTTGAGGAAGCTGAGAAGTTGTGCGATAAAGTAGCTATTATAGATAACGGTAAAGTCATAGCTTGCGGCTCTCCTAGAGAGCTTATTTCTAAGTTTGATGCTCAAAGTAGAATAGAGTTTATCTATTCTGGGGATCCAAAAGATATTGAACAACTTCGTGGAGTTGTTAAAGTGGTTAGTGAAGGTGATACTTATATATGTTGGAGCAGTAACGTGGAGATCACGCTACAATCTCTGTTTTCTCTTTTAGAGAGTAAAGATAGCGTTGTAAGACAGATCATTATCAATTCTCCTACTCTTGAGGATCTATTCCTGCAATTAACGGGGCGTCATTTGAGGGATTGATATAGGAAAGAAGTTTATGCGTGGATGGCTGCACTTTAGTTTTCTTCTTTTTTTAAGCTTTTTGCGATCGAAGATCACCATTTTCTTTACTTTTGCTTTTCCTCTTATGTTTGTATTTTTGTACGGGTATGTTTTCGGTGGTAACGATCCCGAAAAAATGCCGTTTATAGCAGCGCAAGTTTTTGTGATGATGGTTGTTGCTAACGGTTTGTTTGGCCTTGGGAACTTGTTTTTGGATTTACGTATAAAAGGTGTTCTGAGAAGATTATATACTGCTCCTGTTAGCAAACATCTGGTTCTCTCCGCAATTTTAACTTCTTGGTTGTTAATTAGTTCCCTGACTTTTGCTCTTATGTTTTCTGTTTTTAAGGTGGTATTCAAAGCTGAATTTTCTTCTAGTATTTTCTCATTATGGCTTTTGTATGCACTTTCCAACTTCTCTATAGCTGGTATAGCGTTCGTTTTAGCTAGTATAGTAGATCGTCCCGAAGGACTTGCTATGGGGGCTAACACTCTGTTTTTCCCTATGTTGTTTCTCTCGGGACTTTCTTTCCCATCTTTTATTCTACCTGAATCTCTACAAGCGATGGGAAAAATTTTACCTTCTTACGCAATGTTACAGTTTTTCCGTTCACTTACTGAAGGACACCCTTTAGGACTTGTGGCTCTTGTGCATAGTGTCACTATAGCTTTGGTTGGAATAGGAGGTTATTTTGCGGCTATAGCAGTATATAGATGGGATCCTGAACAAAAACTGAGTAAAAACCAGAGTGTTCAACTTGTAACTGCCCTGGGAATTCTTCTTGTAGTGCCTTGGGCAGGTATATCGATAGCGCAATCTGTATCTGGCATACAGAGAATATTATCCCCTAGATACGTTTTAAAAGTTGCATCGGTTTTTAACGGTGAAAAATTGATTGAGTTTTCACCTGTATATATAGGTATAAACAATGGGCATATAGAGTTTGTATCCTCTCAGATACCTGTTTCGTGGCAAAGGGTGCAAATAAAAGATTTCTCTAATAGCTGGGCGATACCAGGTCTGATTGATATGCATGTACATCTGGATTATCCGGTTATTCCACTTTTTTCCCCAGATTTTTCTAATATGGATATAATAAAGCACAATCTTTTGAAAGGATATTTGGCTAGCGGTGTTACAACGGTACGTTCGTTGGGTGATTATCACAAACCTTTAAAGGAGTTGCAGCGAATATCGGAAGCTGGAGTACGTGAGTATCCCCGTTTGTATCTATCCGGTCCTCTATTTACCGCTCCTGGAGGATATCCTCTTGAACTGCCTATCTATGTTATCTACCCTGACGAATTTAAAAAAAAGAGAGTAATAGAGGTAGAAAGCCCCGAAGATGCAGAAGATAAGATCCGATCTTTTCTTAAAAATTTTCGACCCGATTGGCTAAAGGTGATATACGGATCAACTGTTTCTTATCCCACTTACCCTAAAATCTCAAAAGAAACGCTAAAAAAACTGGTTTCAGAAGCACATAGAGAAGGATTGAGGGTAACTGTACACGTTTCGAAAGTTGAAGAATTAAAGGATGTCCTAGAAGCAAACGTGGATATGGTGGAACATATTCCCTACGATAGAATTATAGATACAGAATTAGCATTAGCTATGAAAGAGAAAGGGATAGCTATCTCTTCAACAATTTTTTCTATAGAAAACTATAAACATCTGTTGTTTCAGGAAAATGTTATAGACGATTTTGCCTTAGCAAGATTGTTTAAACCTATAAAAGAAGCTTTACTTTCTAGAAGAAGTAACTGGATTAAGATGATTCCGCAAGAATTTAGAGAGTTTGTACTCAACTACTATACATCTAAGGTACAATCTTCACTCGATACCCTATATAAAAACGTTAGACTTCTGTCACAACTGGGTGTAAAAATTGTAGCAGGTTCCGATGCAGCAAATAACAGAGTTTACCACGGATCTGGACTTATAAGTGAATTAGAATCTCTTGAAAAGGCCGGTATTTCTCCTTTGTATGTTCTTAAAACTGCTACTTCTCAAGCTGGAGAGACGCTAAAGGTTAAGATCGGCAAGTTGCAAAAAGATTATTACGCAGATATAGTTTTAACAAGTAAAAACCCTTTAGAGGATATCTCAAACTTGCGCACTCTTCACACAGTTGTATATAACGGCCGTATTTACAAAGTTGAAGATCTTCTTAATTAAAATTGTGCGATTTTTTATATCGCAATTTTTAAAAGTAGCTCTCATCTATAAAATGGATCTCCTGGTTTCTGTTTTAGTATTATCTAAAATCTCTCTAGAGTATTCTCTAAATGTATCGATTTGTTATAGTAGTCAATTTACTAACAAAAGATTTTACTTAAGTTTATTCTGTTTTCCGCTTCTCTGAAAATATTTTTCTATTGACTTTTTTTTTTTTTTGCAATACTTCCTCCAGGTAGCGCTACCAATATCAAAAAAAGGAGGGTTAATATTATGAAGAGAGTTTTAGCAATTTTCTTTTTCATATTTTTATTTGGAGCTATAGAGGATGCACTAGCGTGTATGAGCTGTAACAAT
>JALWYX010000074.1 GCA_027078415.1 Thermoanaerobaculia bacterium | reverse complement strand
CCCATAGAGATAGATATTACATCGTTACAGTTAAAAAGTCATGAGTTTGAAAAATGTAAAAAAGTTTATCGTTAGAATACAAATTTTGATGTAATACAAAAAATATTCAACCTGATGGAAATTTAAAAGCACAGTTTTTGTGTAGCACTTTTATATTTGCAATAAAAGTTGTAAAAGTATTTACTATTTTCTATCAAATATTTATTGCTCAGTTAACAAAATTTAATACTCTAAAAAGTCTCTATAAACTACATTTTTAAAAGGTTTGTAAAACAGAATCATTATCGTATGTTTTTCTTTTTAATCGGAGATTATGATAAATGGTGTTCGATCTCATGTAGAAGTTTGTTACCTGTGTTTTTTAAGATGTTTAATCGTTTAAGTTATTAAGTGTTGTAGGAACAAAGTTTCTTCTTCCCCGTAAAATTATTGGTTTTTACTTCTAAGAAACTGTTTAGTGGGCAGGTGTTATTGTCCGAAGGCTGAATCGAACGATAGTGGAAGAGGCATATTGGGGTTTTCTTGAAGGTACAGTATATACTTTGCATAAGGATTGCTGAGGTCGTTTGTGTCATTGGACTTGTAAAAAATTTGCTGACCTTCGGAATTTGGCATTGGATCGTAGAAAAAAGGTCGACCGTTTTCATCTTTACCCATTATAATCCAATGTCTTGTTACTAGATTTCCTCTACGATCGTATATGGGAATTAGAACGGGCCACATTTCTCCTGGTCGAAGATCCTCAGGTCGACGAGGCAAAGAAGACGGTATTCGCAGTTCAAAATCCTCGACCATCAACAACATTCCAACACCGCTTATGCCGGTTGTTTGTCCATCAGAGCTTTTGTAAACTTCGTACATAATTTCCTGAAGTTTACCTAGATCACCGAAAGTAAGTGTTTTCGATTCTATTCTTCTCAACAGTTGATCAAGAGCTCCCAAATATTGACGTAATCTCCTTTGAATGTTCTCTGGGGGATCTGAAGCAAGATCGTCATCTATTCGACTGCGTACCGCTTCTATAACTTTACGAAGACCGTCAACACCTTTTTGTTTGATAACAACAGCGAGCATACTTGTAACCCCACATCGCCGTGGATCCTCAACTGTACGTCTATTTCTATCATATTGACTAAGGATACGGAGTAAACGATTCGCATCTAGACGGTTGTTTTGAAAAACAGGTGTTGAATCACTTACAGGCGAACGGTTTCTGTACGGTCTATTGAGTGGAGATATACCTTGTAGCTGAACGTTCGCACTAGCGTACCCAATTTGAACCATACGTATTTCAGCATCAACTCGAAACGCATCACGCGAAACGCCGCTTTGAGGCTCAGTCTCAGATCTTTCTGTACTACTCCTCCGGACGTTTTCACTAGGTGTAGATGAGCGGCGTCTAGCTAACCTATTGCGAAGGGCTTGTACTGTTTCTCGTGTAAGCTCTCCGCTTGCAGGCAGTCCATTATCTTCCTGAAACCGGCGAATAGCCTCTCTAGTTGCACGATCAACTGTTCCAGTATCTCTTAACTCTCCATACCCAAGCTCTCGAAGGATTCGCTGAGCTTGTGCAATATCCTCGGATTTGCTATCTGAAGGTGTATTACCTCTCACACGAGATCCTGAAACCCTATGAATACCCATCTATTACTCCTTTTCTCCTGATTTCCATTATATATTTGTTTTTCGATAATCTCAATGAGGAAAAGTTTGTTTGTATAAGAGAAAATACACTAATCAGGAGGATCTGCAGTAGTGGAACTTTTATTTGAGTTGGTAAGTTAAAAAATGGATATTTTTGGAGTAACCTGAATTTTATTAGTTTAAACTACTTGTTAGATATCTTTTACAATTGTAAACAGATTATTAGTATCTATTTACTTCCAGATTTTTCGAGGTAACTTAGTTTATAAAAGAAAATAGTTCTTGTATAATAAGGTTACACCTTGAAAATCTTATAGAGAGAGGTAAAGAGATGTATGCCGTTATAGAGAGTGGGAGCAAACAGTACTTGGTTAGGAGAGGCGATATAATAGATGTAGAGCTTAGACCAGTTGAAGGAAAAAAGGTTAAGAAAGTTGTATTTGATAAAGTGCTTCTTATAAGAGGAGAAGGTGGAAGTACTATAGGAACACCTTATGTAGCTAACTCTAGGGTAGTAGGAGAGGTTTTAGCAGAGGTTAAAGATAGAAAGGTTATAGTGTTTAAAAAGAAAAGGAGAAAAGGTTATAAAAAGAAACAAGGTCACAGACAAAGGTATCTGCGCGTTAAAATAACTGCTATAGAGTAATTCTTAACGTCAATTCAATAAAAAATAGACGGTTACAGTGTAAATGGAGTAAGGAGTACGGTATATATTTAAAGTAACTTTTTGTTGCTAATACACCGTTTGCGTTGGATAAAATTGAGATCTTCTAACCGTTTCTATTGCCTTTTAGGGAAGGTAAAGTAAGTGTGTGTAGAAGGTGTTTTAAAATGGCATTTTTTTGCAATGTGTAGGTTCGCTCTTGCTCCTCTAGCATTTTTCTCTTTAAAGGGTGGGAATTTTTTGTATTAAAGGAAAGTTTTTAGATGCTTTTTGAACATTTTTGGCGACAGTGGTGCTCTTCTTGCCCCCCAACTACCTGGATTTTTTTCAAAATGACCAGGTAATTTGTATCCGCATTTACATCTGCCATTTTTTAGGTTCCACGCAAAGATCGTGTACCAATCTCTTCCTATAAGGAGTTCTCCACAGTTAGGACACCATGTGCTTCCACCTCTTGGATCGTGGACGTTGCCAGTATAGACAAAGTGTAGTCCGTTTTTCATGGCTATTTTACGTGCACGGGTTAAAGTCTCTGGTGGAGTATGAGGAACATCTAACATTTTGTAGTCGGGATGGAAAGCAGTAAAATGGTGTGGTATATCTGGTCCAAGATTTTCGTAGATCCACTTAGTCATAGCATCTATCTCATCGTCTGAGTCGTTGTGGCCTGGTATAAGTAGAGTTGTTATCTCTACCCATACATCCGTTTCATTTACCAAGTATTTTAAGGTATCTAAAACCGGTTGTAAGTGACCACCACATACTTTGCGATAAAACCTCTCTGTAAATCCTTTAAGATCTACGTTCGCAGCGTCTATGTGGCTGAAAAATTCTTTCCTTGGCTCTTCATTTATCTCTCCTGCAGTTACAGCTACAGTTTTAATATTAAATTTGTGACACTCTTTAGCTACATCAATTGCATATTCCATGAATATAACAGGGTCGTTGTATGTAAACGCAACGCTTCTACACCCTGTACTGTGAGCAATTTGAGCTATAAGTTCAGGTGATGCTTCCTCCTGCAACTTATCCCACTCTCTGGATTTACTTATATCCCAGTTTTGGCAGAAACGGCAAGCCAAATTACACCCAGCCGTTCCGAAAGATAACACTGCAGTTCCCGGGTAGAAGTGGTTTAAAGGTTTTTTTTCAATAGGATCTATACAAAATCCCGAAGATCTACCGTAAGTTGTAAGTACAACTTTCTCATCTAACACTCCTCTTACAAAACACATACCCCTCTGCCCTTCGCGCATACGACAAAAGCGAGGACATAAGGTGCATTCAACTCTACCGTCTGGAAGTTTGCGCCAATATTTAGTAGGATAAACAGAAGATAAATTGTTAATTCCTATATCTCCCATTTTACACTCTCCATTATAGAATAACGTAGGAGGAGCGTATGAAAATTCCCAAAGCTTTTCTTTTCGATCTAGATGGAACTATCGTAGATAGGGACAGACCTGTCGAGGGAGCCTTGGAGCTTTTAGAAAAGCTAAGAGCTATGAATATACCTTTTCTTATAGTAACAAATACTAGCAGAAAAAGTAGTTTCACAGTTGCATATAATCTAAGAAAACTGGGTTTTAGAATAAACTCTTCAGAGATTTTCACCGCTCTTACAGCTGCTAAAATTTTCTTGCAAACTAGATCTGTAACCAGAGTCAAAGCGGTTCTTACAAATGATAGTTTGAGGGAATTTGAAGGTTTTTTATTTTCTTCCACTCCCGAAGCTCTAGTTGTAGGAGACATTGGAAATAGTTGGAATTTTGATATTTTAAATGAAACGTTTAATGTATTGTTGAAACATAGCCCTATATTTGTTGCTACTCATAAAAACAGATTCTGGAAAACATCTAGTGGCCCAACTTTAGATTTAGGACCTTTTGTAGTTGCACTTGAATACGCGAGCGGGAAAAAAGCTACTGTTGTTGGGAAACCGAGTAACTTCTTTTACACGCTAGCTGCTAAAAAATTGGGAGTAGAAAAAGAGGATATCGTTATGGTAGGAGATGATCTAGAGAGCGATGTAAAAGGCGCCCTAGATACTGGTATAGAAGCGATAGCGGTTGAGACTGGTAAGTATAAATTCCAAAGGAACGTGGTTTCAATAACCCCACCTTATGTTATCTCTTCTGTAAAGGAGATATTGGATATTCTCGAAAAAAATTAATACCCTATTTTGCTAAAAGGCCATATTCATACGGCTTGTTAGTTAAATCTGAAACGTATCTGGTGGTAATGTCGATTTGTATTAAATAAACTTCTTGCTAAGGCATTGTACAGTTTTTATGTGTACTTTTTAGTAACACCTATGAAGATTTTACTTTGTTACGTATACGAGGTATATTGGACAGAATAGGTACTATACTTTCTCTTTACACTTTTTATGTAATACTCCAGCCATAACGAGGGACTTTCTAGAATGTGGAAATCTTTTTCAAAAATATTGCAAAAAATTGTACTCTGCTAGTTTCGGTATAAGATTTCTTTTTTACTAATATGCTGATTACAAGGGGATTTTCTTGATTTGCATATGTACGTGTGCATTAAGATGTAACTCTGCTTAAAAAGAGAAGTTGATAAATTTTTATAGCCGTTTTTCCTCAGACTTTTCCACATCTGAAACAAAATATTGTGGCAGTGAAAAGGTTAGCGACCCTGCTTTGTTTTGAGCAGGGAAGGAGGGGAGACAATTCTCTATACTTTAAGGTGGCACCTGTGTTATATCGGATTATATTTTTGTAGTAGTACGAGGTTATGGTGAACAATAATGATAGGGTAGAGTGTTTTTTATAAGAGTTTTAAAAAAATGTTAATGGATTATGCTCTAATTGTGGGGCGATATAAGGTATCTATAGTATTTCGTAAGATTGGTAAGTTAAATTCTCAATGATACTGTAAGAGGTTTTAATGGATATCCACTTTGTTTCTAAATAGTAAATGGTAGAGATTTACTAAAACTACAGAAAAAATTGCGAGATTTTTAGGAACTGTTTTATAGATTTAAAAGTGTTTAAAGTATCTTAATAGAAAGTTGTTTGCGTAGGTATAAGTTAACGTTCTATAACAGATTTGCAATATGTAATATTCGGATAATTTAAAGAGCGTTTACTAAGTAGTTGTAGATAGCAGATTTTTGGTATAGTTTATTTTTCAAAGTTTGGAATTTGTTAATTTATCTGTACGAATAGGTGATTATGGAAATATACCCAAGTATTTGTAGGAATTTATTATTTTTTCGAGTGCCAGGATGAAAGCTGCTGAACGTAGGTCTATTTTATCGTTATATCGCTCTTGGACGTTTCTTATTTCCCTATAAGCTTGTACCATAGTCTCTTCCAATCCGGAGTAAACGAGCTGCCGTTCCGAAGGCCCTTCTATTATTCCTTCCTTTTCTAATTTTCCAAATTTTTTGCCTGTAGCTTTTTCTATGGCGTATAGGAGTTTTGAAGAAGTTCGTTCTTCAAATCTTTTCTCCATTCTGCCAAACCTTACGTGATATATATTTTTTAACCATTCGAAATAAGAGACTGTCACTCCCCCAGCATTTAGATAGTTGTCTGGTATAATTAGTACTCCTTTTTTAGTTAGAAAGTCGTTTGCCTTTGAAGTAACAGGACCGTTTGCAGCTTCTGCTATTATCTTAGCTTTTATTTTGTGTACGTTTTCAGAAGTTATCTGGTTTTCTAAAGCAGCGGGGATTAGTATATCGCATTGCACTTCCAAAACTTTTTCTCTATTCTCCAGATTTTTTGCTTTAGGAAAGTTTAGTATGGAGCCAGACTCTTTTCTGTGTTTAAACACTTCATCTACGTCCAAACCGTCAGGGTTGTATATAGCTCCTTCATACTCTGCTATAGAAACAATGACAGCTCCTGCATCTTGGAGGAATTTAGCACTCCAATACCCTACCTTTCCTAATCCTTGAATTGCTACTGTTTTGTCTTTGATCCCTGGTGATAATCCTAGTTTTTTCATATCTTCTACATGTTCACACGCTTCCCGGATACCGAAAAACACACCTAGTCCTGTAGCTTCTTTTCTTCCTCTGATTCCTCCTTGACCTACCGGTTTTCCTGTAACACATCCGAGACCGTTTATATCTTCCTGAGATAAGCTTATATATGTGTCTGCTATCCACGCCATTTCACGTTCACCAGTACCAAAATCGGGTGCAGGAACATCTAAGCCAGGACCTATAAAGTTTTTCCTGTAAAGCTCAAATGTGTATCTACGTGTAACACGTTCCAACTCTGCTTCGGAGTATTTGTAAGGAGATATTTTTACACCCCCTTTAGCTCCCCCAAAGGGAACATCCACTACGGCGCACTTGAAGGTCATTAGAAAGGCTAAAGCTTTTATCTCATCTTCATCTACGTTCATACTGTATCGTATTCCACCTTTGGTAGGTAACTTGTGATGACTATGTTCTGCACGCCAAGCATGGATAACTTCTATAGAACCATCGTCTCTTCTTAGAGGAAAAGAAAATCTGTAAACAGAATCACACTCACATATAAGATTGGTAAGATCTTTAGGAAAATCGGCAAAAGATACAGCTTTTAGAAAATTGTCTGTAACCTGTTTATAAAAACTACGTTTTTTATTCATCTTCTTCCCCCTTCCTCATCTTCTAATTTTATAGAAATTGGCTGAGCAAAAATTAATCCTCTAACCACTCCATAATTGGAATTTATCTGAAACCTCATTGGATATACTTTACTATAGGAGTAAGCTTCAGCTAAAACCGTAGTTCTCTATATTAATAGAGTCTCTTGGTTTTTTGTTTATATTAATTTAATTAATTACTACCTTGCACCTATCTGGCATCAAAATTACTTAAAAAAGTTGAAGGATAAAAATTATTTAATGGCTTTTACTAGTGTTTCCCCTAGCGTGTTGTAAAAGTTATTTCAAAAAAGTAGAACTTTGTTTAAGTGATTGAAACTATTTACAGAAGTGATAGAATGCTTAAAACATGTCGTGAAATAGAGGGTGACCGTATTATGAAGACCAGAATTCTTTATTCTAAACCTGTGGTGGAGAAAATAAAGGATAAGATTAAAAGTAAGGTTATAGCGATACGTGCTCAAGGTAAACGGGCCCCTTGCTTGGCAGCTGTCCTGGTTGGAGATGTTGTTTCTTCTTCTATCTATGTAAATAAGAAAGCATCTTTAGCCAGAGAGGTTGGAATGGAGAGTAAGATTATCCGTTTACCCAATAATGTAAGCCAAGAGGAGCTTATCAGAGAAATATATTATCTTAACCAAGACGATACTATAGACGGTTTTATAGTTCAATTACCATTACCTTCCCATATAGATAGTAACAATGTTATAGAAAGTATATATCCTGCTAAAGATGTAGATGGATTTCATCCTTATAACATAGGTAGGTTGTGGTTGGGTAACTTTTCCTTAGTGCCCGCTACTCCTTCTGGGATAATAGATCTACTGTATTACTACGATATTCCTATAGAAGGTAGACACGTGGTAATAGTAGGTAGGAGTAATATAGTAGGTAAACCTATGGCTGCACTTATGTTGAAGGAAAATGCAACTGTTACTGTGTGTCACTCAAGAACGGTAAATCTGTCGTCTATCACCCGCAAAGCGGATATACTAGTTGTAGCAGTTGGTAAACCTGGTTTTATATCGAGCGAACACGTTAAAGAAGGCGCTGTTGTTATAGACGTTGGTATTCACAGAATCGAGGATAGAGAGCTTGCTTTTGAAGTTGCAGATGGAGATGTAGATAAGCTACAAAAATTTAACGAAAAAGGAAGTATATTGGTAGGTGACTGTAAGTTTTACGACCTTTTAGATAAAGTCTCTGCTATCACTCCTGTACCTGGAGGGGTTGGCCCTTTAACTGTTGTTTCTCTTATAAAAAACACCTTAACCGCCTATTGTAATAGAGAAAAGATAGAAAATACAAATCTTACATTTGTCAATTGTTAAAGGTAGGGCTAACTGGTAATATAGCCTCTGGTAAATCTACACTGTTAAAACTGTTGTCTAAAGATGAAAATATAATTACAATTGACGCAGATAAAATTGTCTCAGAACTCTACAGAGCTGGCGAAGTTGGTACTCTAGAAGTTGCAAAATTGTTTGGAAAAGAGTATCTCAAGGACGATGGTTCGGTTGATAAAACCAAATTGCTGCATCTATTTTTGAACAATCCTGCTAAGCTAAGAGAACTAGAAAAAGTTGTTCATCCGTTGGTTTGGGAAAGGATAGAAAGTATACTTAGTAGGGTTGATAAGCCTATAGCTGTTATAGAAGCAGTTGCGTTAAGTGGAGAAGATAAAAAGAGAGGGATTATAGACCTTTTGGTGTATGTAGATATTCCTGAAGAGATAGCAGTTGAGAGAGCATCAGCTAGGGGATTGGATAAAGAGATAGCTGCAAGTATATTAAAGTTACAACCATCAAGAGATAAAAGATTTCGCGGAGCTGATTTTGTTGTATATAACGGCGGTTCTCTTGATGATCTTGAACGGCAAACGGATGAATTAAAAAAATTCCTGTACAGTAAAGCTAATTTGTAGTCCATTTGGGGCTCTAGAGAAGAGATCTATCTGGATTACACCGGTTGTATGTACAACACAATACTTGGTTAAAGAAGCTTCTTTACTACCCATATATCTGGATAAATTAAAGAAGCTTCTTTACTACCCATATATCTGGATAATATGTAGCTAAATCCTCTAAAAACGTTACAATGGGGTGTTATTACAAAGTGTGTATTTGATAGCATAAAACCTTTTGATTTAACAGGAACTGTGCTACTAACGGTTGGGATTATGGAGATCTCGCTATCGTGGCGCAAAACAGCAGCTATTCACTTCCGCTTAAGGTCGAAGGAGCTAAATCTGGATAACTATTATAACCCAGTATTGGATCTGGATAAGCATAATTGTTTTAACGTTGAGTAATTGAAATTACACCGTGTAGTTGTGTTATTGGAAAATAAAGTAAAGTTATTTATGTTAGTTCCTAATAGATCTCCACAAATTGTTATTTTACAAACTTTCATTAAAAATATTACGCTCCAGCTGGTACTATCAACGTCATTCGTACACTTGCTATATCGCCAGAAGAAGAAGTTGTTTTGTATACTACCATTGCATCTCCAAAGGTTACTTTTTGATTGGTAAGCTTTTTGTATAATAGTTCGCTTATATTACCGTTATCGTCGTTAATTCAGAATATCAGTACAGTATTGACTCTCCAGGAGATGGAAGTTTGAGAATACGCTGAAGGTGCTACTTAAGAGCAATCTTGGAAAAGGGTAAAGATTACTCCAGTTGCTCCTGCCCTTTGGGAATGATCTATATTTTGATTACGATTAAACCATGCTGCTAGCAAGTTGTCATTGCCGCAGTTTTTACAACAAGATCTTTATCATTGGAGTTATAGGCAGTAGCGTTTCTGTTTATAATATATAGCTGCAGGAGAACAGTTTAGAGGACTACCGTTATAAGTATAGTATACGTGAGGGATGTCGTTGTCAGTTCCATAGCTAGCAGTTACTATCGTTTTTATAACCGGAGTGATATACTATTGTTGCATTACCAGGAAGGTCACTTCTATCCACAGCAGCCCATCGAAAATTATCGAAAGGCAGGTCAGAATTAGTGTAGTAACAACCAACAGATGTGCACCCCCTAATTACATTTTTTGCGGTATAAGTACTTACATAATAGAGGTTGTCTGCTTATCTAGCAATATATCTTGCAAGTGCCGTGATCCATTTATGCTGACCTGAAAAAGGATTATAGGTGTTTTAAAAAGCTTTAGAGTATTCTGTTGATCCCGAGATGATACCACGGTTCCAAGATCTAAGTGTTTTCTTAGAATACCGTATCTTATACTACTACCTATTGCATTTAACCGTTTCTTTTTACCTTAATCTACACTTGCTAATTTTGAAGTGGCTGTTGTAAGTGTTTACTCTAATAGCAGAATCAAAATAGGTGTGGTGATTAAGAGAATATAGAATGATAGGAAACACTTTTGGCTTTAGATATACCTATTTGTCTCTAGTAAAATTACCTCTTGTTTATTATTCTTGTGAGATTATAGACCTATAACCCCATCTACACCTCTTCAAACTAACATTATCTAGGCTTTTTTTAAACGGAAAGACGCAAAGTTTAGCTATGTAGCTTTAGATGGCTTCTGTATATGACGGAATGTCTAAAAGTTGTTAGGTAAAGGAATTTCTGTGCTACTAAACATCGGAGAACTTTATTTTAACCCTGTTTAGGATAACATAACAAGAAGATCAAAGACAGCATTTTGTTACCTTTAGATACCGGAAAGAGTTTTGGGTAATTAGTGTCGTGTACAGTTGATCTGTGTTATTCTTTATAAGAAGAGTTTCTTTTAAGGGTAGATGGGTCGCTTAGGGTTGTAGAGGGGGTGTTTTTAGATTTTGCTTAGGTTCAGATATAAGTAGTATTTTGTACAGATTATAGTTGGAAATTTAAAGAGTCTGTGTGTAAGAGTAGGTGCTTTAATTACTGAGTTGTATATGGTTGAGTATTTTTAGGATTTTTGTATTTCAAACGTCGGATGTGAGCTATTTTAGCTTTAGTTGCTTTACTCTTTTTTTATCATATCCTCCAAGTAATCTAGAGCTCTGTCCAATCTACCAAGTAGAGGTACTTTGCTATTAAGTGCTACACCTACTTGTTCCCAAAGGTTAGGTATTTCGTGAAGCAACCTATGTTTTATTGCTAATCCATGCTTTTTTAGGACAGGTTCTATGGTTTCCAGTTTATCTCTTATTTGCAGAAGTGTTGAACGATAAGCGTGTTCGCACAGATTTTTCCTGTCGGAAAAGGTGAAAATATTGGTAAAGAACATACGATAGTCATCTTTTCTCGGTTCGAAGATAAGAATATCGCGTCCTGGGTACCGTTGTTTGTAAGAAGCTACTCCTACCTTGAGTCTGGAGTAGATAAGTGTTCTAAAAGTTTGCGATAATATTGCAGGAAGTCCCATTTCGATAAGATATCCATGTGGTATGTTGACCGATTCTCCTGTATGCAGGTTTAGTGGGACTATAGGGTTCAAAGAAATTACAAGATCACATCCGGCGTCAAAAGCAACCGAAGCGTGCATAGTTTTTTTAAGTACACCATCAACAAAATACCTGCCGTCTATCTCAACCGGTGGATAAAGTCCTGGAAGGGCTGAGCTGGCTTGAACGGCTTTTGATATAGGTACGTGATCGTATCCCGGCGATCCAAAGCAGACCTCTTTACCAGATTCCAGTTCTACCGCTACCACGTTGAGCGGTTTAGGAAGTTTGCGAAAATCGTCGGTTCTGTTTTTTATAGAATATATTCTTTCTAAATAAGCTCTTATAGGTTCATTGTCGAAGATCGCTACAGGTAAAGCTTTCGATAACTTAGTAATAGCAGTTGTTACAGAACTGTCCCAAGGATCCTCTATGTAGTTCTTTAAACTGTTGAAAAATATATTAGAAGCCTTTATTAGCCTTTTTCTATACTCTCTAGCAAGAGGTTTGAGAAAAGTTTCTGGAACAAACGGATGCTCTCCAGGTTCATTTTTTACAATAGCTCTAACCATCTGAGAGGTAGTAAGTCCGTTTACTAAATTGGCCGCTAAAAAAGCACCTGCAGATACTCCTACATATACGTCAAATTCGTTAAAACTACGGCCTATTATTACGTCATCTAGAGCTTTTAACGCTCCTATTTCGTAAATAGCACCAGCAGGCCCTCCACCTGCAAGCGCTAGGCCAACCTTACTTCTCTTCATTCTTGACGATTTCTTTACTCAGAAGATTTATCAGACGCTCCAGATCGTCTACTCTAGTTTTTAGTTCAAGATATGACACCCTTATACTTTCGATAGTGGAAGATTTGGAGATTATATTTTCTATTAGTAAAAAAATTTTTTCTTTTAAACCTAAACTCTTCATCTTCACCAGATTATATCAACAATCTAAGGTGTAATTTTATCACTCTTCTAAGTACTCTTTAAAACCGTCACGCGAGCCTTCACTGGAGAGAGCTTCAAAATCTTCCTCTGTAACAAATAGATCGATATCATCGTTACCGCAAACCTCGCAGAAAGCTTCAACCAACTTTGATCCCCTCCATTCAAACGTATAACACGGCGTTTCACACTCGAGACATACTATATAATCAGGACCTTCTCCAGGCCTCACTTTATACCTCTTTCCTATATTATACACTACACACTAGCAAACTATTTTGTTAACGCCTTTCTATTTTAAAACTCTCATTGATTGTGTAAAACTGACACAAAATTTTAATCAGATCTAGGATGTTAGGATATTTTAGTTATCTGAAACTTATTTGAGAATGCGTTAAAGCTACTAGATTGTAATATTGTTTTTATGAAAATTATCTTAATCATATAGTTACATATTTTCTATTTGCGTACCCTTAACTACCTTTAGCGAGTTCTATAAAGATAGTATGTTAAACAGTTATAAATTTTAGTTTACTTGTTCTGATGAATGTTTTAGAAAAGTGTGGACAGTAAACATAAGAAGTTTCGATAAGATTTCTATTTAAGAAAAAGGGATTCTTTTCTCGCGTAATTTAGCACAGAGTATTTCGGTTAGTTTATTTTAAATATGTTTCATTTGTTATTTACTAAGTAAAGTATATTTTGATTTTTAGTGGATACTGCGTATAGTCTGTATTGAAGATAGAAGTGCAAAATTCTCCACTTTTCAAAAATATGTTGCCAAACTAAATTAAGATTTACAAAAGTTAACTTTGGAGCCATCCTCGTTTGATCTGAAGGTTGATAAAAGTTATCAAGTAGTTTAGCAGGTTATGTTGATGGTTAAAAGATTAAAAAATCGATTTTGAAGAGCTATTTTTGAATTAGGGTAAAATTGTGTTAAATTTTCATTTGTGAGTGAGCCGTTTATAAAGCATGATAAAACTCTTAGCGAGTTAACTTTACGAGCCGTATTTATAGGGGCGTTTCTATCTGTTGTTGTTGCCGGTTCAAATTCATATTTAGGTTTGTACGCCGGTATGACTATATCTGCTTCTATACCTGCTGCAGTTATTTCAATGGCTCTTCTTTCCGTTCTTGGTAAAAGCAACGTTCTGGAAAACAATATTGTTCAGACTGCGGCATCGGCAGGTGGTAGTTTGGCAGCTGGCTCTATTTTTACACTACCGGCTCTTGTGGTAATGGGCACTTGGAAAGGGTTTCCTTATATAGAAGCTACTGTCCTAATTCTGTTAGGAGGAATACTGGGAGTCCTTTTTACTATACCTCTTAGAAGGTCACTTATAGTTGAAGAGCCTTTACAGTTTCCTGAAGGAATTGCAACTGCTGAAGTTTTGAAATCGTCTTATGAAGGAGCTAGAGGTGCAGGTTTGATTTTAGGCGGGTCGATTCTAGGTGCTCTTTTTAAATTGGGTAGTATAGGGTTACACGTATGGAACAGCTCGTTTGAAACAATAAAAAGGATATACAATTATCCCCTTTATATAGGGTCTGATCTATCTCCAGCTTTGGTTTCTGTAGGGTTTATAGTTGGCCTTAATATTGCAATACTCGTTTTTATAGGAGGAGCGCTAAATTGGATGGTGGCTATCCCGTTTATTATGATCTCCGAAGGATTGTTGGAAATGGAAAACGATTTGCTATCTAAGGCATCTTATATATGGTCTTCTAGAACCAGATATATAGGCGTTGGGGCTATGATAGTTGGGGGTGTATGGGCAATAGTTTCGATGAGAAAAAGTATAATCAAAGGCATACTATCTGGCCTGGAAGTGTACAAGAGAAAAAAGGTAGGTCATGTTGTTATACGCACCGAACAAGATATCCCTATAAAAATAGTAGGTATAGCAGTATTAATTGTACTTATTCCTCTTTATATTGTTGTTTTTAACTACCTGTCTAAACCCTTTATATCTCTTCTAGTTACCTTAATTATGGCTTTAGCGGCCTTTTTGTTTTCAGCAGTGGCAGGTTATATGGCTGGACTTGTAGGGTCATCTAACAACCCTATCTCTGGAGTAACTATAGCTACTATACTGTTTTCCTCTTTACTCTTTCTCTTTATCATGGGAGACAACCCTCTAGCTCCTGCTATCGCTATATTTATAGGAGCTGTAGTGTGTTGTGCTGCCGGAATAGCAGGGGATAATATGCAAGATTTAAAAGCTGGTTATCTCTTAGGTGCTACACCGTGGAAACAGCAAATTGCGCAAATGGTAGGTGTAGTAGCAGCTGCACTTTTTATAGCTCCCATACTGGGACTAATACATAACGCCTACGGAATAGGCGTAGTTACCGAAAAACACCAAGATCCTCTGCCTGCACCTCAAGCTACTTTGATGGCTTCGGTAGTAGAAGGAGTCTTCGGGAATAACTTACCTTTAGATATGGTATTCATAGGCGCTGCAATAGCGATATGTGTAATATTGCTGGATAACTATCTTAAGAAAAAAAGAAGCTCCTTTAGAACCCCCGTACTAGCAGTAGCGGTAGGTATATATCTGCCTATGGAACTTGCTACACCTATACTTATAGGAGGTTTAACCTCTTATATGGTCTCAAAACAAAATCAAGGCTCTCAAGATAGGGGAATCTTGTTTGGAGCGGGTATTATAAGCGGCGAAGCTATAATGGGACTATTACTGGCTATACCAATAATTATCACGGGTAAAAAAGATTTCTTAGCCATAGTTGAGAGACCTATAGATTACTTAGGTTTGCTTTTGATGATAGGAGTAGTTGCTTCTATCTTTTATGTAAGCAAGGAAATAACGAGAAATAATACCGATAAAAGTGGTAGTGATCTCCAGTAAATCTTCTAAAAATAACAATTTTTAACTGATATCAAATAGGTTAGATTAATAACACTTGGTCTCTGAATTGTAAATGTATATGTTGCAAACTCTTTCTTTATAATGGTAATATTTTCCACAAGAGTGCGTTTGAAATTGAAGAGGTGATGTTATGGCTCATAAGAAAGGTCAGGGGCATACTAAGAATGGACGCGATTCGCGACCTAAGTACTTAGGCGTAAAGAAGTTTGGAGGAGAAACGGTAAAAGCAGGAAATATAATTATTAGGCAAAGGGGTACCAAATTTCATCCCGGTAAAGGTGTGGGATTAGGTCGTGATTTTACTATTTTCGCTCTTAGAGATGGAAAGGTAGAATTTACTCGCAGAAGAGGGAAAAAGATTGTAAACGTAGTGCCAGTGTGACAGTTAGATAGCTAAAATCTTACTTGTCTTCATAAGTTGCAGTTTGTTGATGAAGTAGTAATTTACGTAAAAGGGGGAGATGGGGGTAGAGGGTGTGTGGCTTTTAGAAGGGAAAAGTATATACCTAAAGGGGGACCTTGCGGGGGGGATGGAGGAAGAGGAGGAAACGTTTATCTTATAGGCGACGAAAGTTTAAATACTCTTTATCACTTACGGAAGCCTTACCGATTCGTGGCTGAACGTGGGCGTCACGGGGAAGGAAAGAAAAAAACAGGTAGAAGTGGAAAAGATCTTTATATAAAGGTACCGCCTGGTACGTTGTGTTTCGACAGTAAAAGTGGCGAGTTGATTGGAGAGGTTTTAAATAAGGACGATAAATTGTTGGTTGCTAGAGGGGGAAGGGGGGGTAGAGGTAATGCGCGTTTCGCTTCACCTACTAACCAAGCTCCGGAATACGCTGAAGAGGGGGAACCAGGAGAAGAACGGGAGATTAGGTTAGAACTTAAGCTTCTAGCAGATGTGGGGCTTCTTGGAATACCAAATGCCGGTAAGTCAACTCTTCTTAGCAGAATCTCTGCTGCTCATCCTAAAATAGCTGACTACCCATTTACCACTTTACACCCCGTAGTAGGAGTGGTGGAGTATAGAAACCGTACATTTGTAGTAGCGGATCTTCCTGGACTTATAGAAGGAGCTTCTGAAGGAGCGGGGCTGGGATTGAGGTTTCTTCGTCATGTAGAGAGGTGCAAAATTTTATTGCATCTTGTGGACCTTGCTCAAGATCCAGACAAAATAGTTAAAGATATAGAAATAATAGAGAAAGAACTGGTTAATTACAACGAGGAATTGCTTTCTCGGGACAGAATTCTGGTAGGAACTAAAATAGACTATCCGATAGCGAAAGGAAATATCTCTTTACTCTACGAATTGGCTAAAGCAAAAAATATTGAAGCTGTAGCTATAAGTTCACATACAAAGGAAAATTTAGAATTTTTAATGACTACTTTATATATCAAGATATGGCGATAGCTTTATTTGGAGGCAGTTTTGACCCTATACATCTAGGACATATTATCCCAATAGTAGAGCTTATTTCGTTCAAAAAAGATATAAAAAAGGTGATTTATTTGCCCGCATCTTCGTCTCCTTTTAAAGTGTCAAAAACCTTAACTCCTGTATCGATGAGAATATCGATGGTTGAGTTAGCACTGCTTGATTTCGAGAATTTGGTTGTTTCAGATTACGACTCTTTTAGAACCCCTGCTTACACTATAGATACAGTTAGGCATTACAGTAAAATCTGCAAAGGAGAAAAGCTATACTGGCTATTGGGGGATGATTCGTTCAAACATTTTACCAAATGGAGACGTTGGCGTGATATACTTGATTACGCTGAGCTGATAGTGTTGAATAGAAGTTTAGAAAAGATAAAAATATCTGATATTTATCTACAGAAAAAGGTAACTTTTTTTAGAAACAGCAAAATTCCTGTATCTTCAACTCTTTTACGTAAGGAGTTTAAGTTGGGAAATTTCTTTTCTCCGTTTGTACCTGATAAGGTGATAAAATATATAAAAAAGTATGGTCTCTACAGATAAAGTCTCTAAAAAACTCCAATCAAAGAGTAGGGTTGTTGTAGAAGAGGTAAAGATAATATGTAAAGCTCTGGATGCTAAAAAAGCCATTACCCCTAGAGTTTTAGAGATGAGTGAGCTGGTTGATTATACTGATTATTTCGTTATAGCAAGTGGAGAAACATCTAGACATACACAATCTCTTGCAGATTACGTAATAGAGGAAGCTTCAAAAGCAGGTTTTTCTCCTCATCATACTGAAGGGTATAGAGTAGGGGAATGGATACTTATAGATTTTGGTGATCTTGTGGTTCATATATTTCAAGAGGAGAAACGTAAGTTTTACGATTTAGAACGTTTGTGGCGCGATGCACCTGAAGTTACAAAAGAGTTTCTGTAATTGAGTATAAAGGAGTTCTTTCTAATATACCCCAGCTTATATAGGGAATATAGGAAATTTTTAAGGGTAGCAAAAAGCTCTGCTCCAGTTCTTATAATTGGTGAAGCTGGTACTGGAAAAAGCAGGCTAGCACATGCTATCCATTCCGAATCGAAGCGTGAAGGAGAATTAGTTGTTTTAGATTGCGGTGCTGTACCTAGAGAACTGTTTGAAGCCGAGATGTTTGGTTATGTAAAAGGAGCGTTTACGGGAGCAGTAACTAGCAGAGTAGGAAAGATTAAAAGGTCAGATAAAGGTAGTTTGGTTATAGATCACATAGAACTTCTGCCACTCGAGTTACAACCTAAGTTGCTCAGAGTTATAGGAGAACATGAATTTACACCTTTAGGAGGTGAGCTTCAGAAAGTAGATACCAGATTTATTGTAACTTCTGATCCTGAAATATATAACATGGTAAAAAAAGGGCTTTTTAGAAAAGATCTTTTTTTCAGGATAAATGTGTTTACGATCAAGCTGCCTCCTTTAAGAGATAATGTTGGTAATTTAGAAAAGATAGTTGAGTTAGTTTTGAAGGACACAGCATCTAGGTTGTCTCTCGAGAGGGTTCCTGTTGTAGACAAAGCAACGATTGAATGGATGAAGCGTTACGACTGGCCAGGTAATCTACGGGAGTTGCAAAATATGTTAGAAAGGGAATTGGTCTATTCTGAAAGTGATATTTTGTCGGTTCCTCCTCCTAAAGGGAATCCTGTAAAACCTAGACCTTTGGCAGAAGTAGAAAAAATCGAGATACTAAAAGCTCTTGCTTATACTGGAGGACATCAAGAAGAAGCAGCTAGACTGTTGGGTATAAGCAGAAAAACCCTATGGAAAAAGAGAAAGCTCTATGGTATCCCTTAATTATCGCTCCAACGTGGTTTCCGTTTTTCTAAAAATGCTGAGACCCCTTCTCTCATATCTTGTGTAGTGAATAGTAAGGTAAATATATCTCGTTCCAATTGTAAACCTTTATCTAGAGGAAGATTATAACTCTCTATTAAAGCTTCTTTTGCTGCCTTTAGGGCTACTAGACTGTAAGATGATATCTTGTTTGCTATTTTCTTTGTCTCCTCTAATAGCTTATCGTGAGGAAAAAGAAACTCTATCAATCCTATTCTATACGCTTCTTCTGCTGTTATGGTATCTCCTGTTAGAATAAGTCTCATTGCTTGACCTATTCCACATAACCTGGGTAATCTCTGAGTTCCGCCTCCTCCGGGAATAAGCCCCAGTTTTATCTCCGGTTGTCCAAACACGGCGTTGTGAGAAGCAACCCTTATGTCGCAGCTCATAGCCAGCTCCATACCGCCGCCTAGACAATATCCGTTTATCATAGCTATAACAGGTTTGGGAAATTCTGCAAAGCAATCAAATATCCTCGGTGGTGTCATAACCTTTCTCTGTTGAAGAGGAGCTCTCTCTAAAAACTCTTTAATATCGGCACCTGCTACAAAAGATTTTTCTCCTGCACCCGTTACTATTACAACTTTTGTATTGTTATCTTTTTCTAAATCATCGAGTATAGAAAGAACTTTCTCTTGTACTTCATAATTCAAGGCGTTCATTTTCTTAGGGCGGTTTATAGTGATAGTGGCTACTTTTTCTTCTTTAGAAAGCAAAACTACTTCTTCCATTCTACACTCCCTCCTTTACTAAACTTTTCTTTAAAGCCACTTCTACGAAAGCAGCAATAAGGTCTCTATTGGGCTGGAGTTGATATATAGTTTCAGGGTGCCATTGGACTCCCCAGCACCACCATTCTTTATCTCTACTTTCAACTGCTTCTATGATACCTTCAGGTGACAAAGCTACTACCTTAAGAGTTGGAGCCACCTTTTTTATTGCTTGGTGATGGCGCGAATTTACGTAAGTATGATAACTATCCAGTATAGATCCTAAAGGGGTTGTTTTGTCTATTACGCGTAATGTGTGTACTAACAGATCTCTAGGGTAGTTTATCTTATGGTTCATAGCGCCAGGCCACATTATGCTTAGATCTTGCCACAACGAGCCTCCTTCGAAAACGTTCAGTAACTGCATTCCTCTACAGATGGCAAAAAGTGGAATTCTATATCTTTTGGATGCCCGCAAAATTTGCATTTCCACAAGATCACGTTTGGGAAAAGTGTAAACTTCAGCATCGGGATGCACTTTTTCACCGTACCACTTGGGTTCTACATCAGAACCTCCGCTTAGTAAAACTCCACTAGCTCTAGAAGTAATTTTAAAAGCCTCTTGAGGAGAAAATCTTTCAGGGGTTACAACAACTATTTCATCTTTATTTGCACCACTTTCCAAAAGAGAGTCTATATAAGGTTTAGCGTCTTCAACGTTACCAGAAGATAGAACTATCATCTATCCCTCCCTTTAATACTCAGTTTAACCACTATTCAAACTTATCCTCGTAGAACTAGAGATAAAAATTTACCTACAGCCTTTATTCCTTTATTATAACTCGCCTTTAAATTATTAATAACAGGTAAGTTACGATTTGTAGCACAAAATAATTGGTGTCTCTGAAGTTTTTTTCATTAATCTGTATCTAATACAACTTTTCTACTTAGTTGCGAGGGTGGTACTTTTCATATACAGATAAGAGTTTTGAGATTTCCAAATGAGTATATACCTGAGTAGCTGATAAAGTTTTATGTCCTAGTAACATCTGTATGACTCTTAAATCTGCACCGTTATTTAGTAGGTGTGTTGCAAAACTGTGTCTTAAAGTGTGGGGAGAGATATTTTTAGTTATACCAGCTTTAAGTGCATAACGTTTGATCATTTTCCAAATTCCTTGTCTGGTAAATTTTTTACCTCGTTGGGTTAAAAAGAGAAAATTTCTGCTGAAAGGTTTATAAAAGTAAGGTCTGGAGTTTTTCAGATACTCTTGTATAAGTTCTATAGCCCTATCACCCAACGGTGCTATCCTCTCTTTTCCCCCTTTACCTAATACAACGGTGTAACCATCTTTTAAATTTAGTTGCTCAAGTCGTAGCTCTGTTAACTCTGTAACCCTTAAACCGCTAGAATAGAAGGTTTCCAAGATAGTTTTATCTCGTAACCCTTGTGGAGTTGTAATATCTGGACTCTCTAGAAGTGCTTTTATCTCCTCGCTTGTTAAAAAGCTAGGCAAGCGTTTCCCTTTCTTTGGGTTTGTTATTTGTACACTTTTGCCTAAATAGGCGTAAAATCTTCTCAGACTACTGAGTATTTGAGATATAGATGAACTACTTAGTTTATCTTCTGAAAGCATCTCTATATAATCCGGTATACTATCTATAGCTTTTGCTGAAGTTATATCTATGCCTTTTTTATTCAGAAAATTTCTAAACTTCCTTAGATTTCTACTGTAAGAATCTAGAGTGTTGTCTGCAACTCTTCTGGTAAATGTTAGATAGTGTAGGAACTCTTCTATTTTATCCATAGACTGCTTCGAACAGGATTCTACAAAGATGACCTGTTATAAAAGCCATGTAGTTTCCTAGCGCGTATCCTATAAGAGCCATTATTATAGCTGCCGGTACAAGTAACTCGTTGTGAAACGAAGCAACTATAGGTGCTGAAGCTGCTCCTCCAATGTTTGCAGCTGAAGCGATCGCTACGCTAGATATATCGACTTTTAATGCTCTGGCCGCTGCTAAGCAGAAGATTCCGTGGATAGATATCCATATAAAACCGCCTAGTATAAAAAAAGGCGCTTTTTCTATACCTTCAAGGGATGCTCGTGCACCCATAGAAGCTACAAATATATATATAAGGGCCAAGGATAACTCATGAGATACTTCCATTTTGCGTAAAGGAGTAAACGACAACGCTATTCCTATAGTTGTAACGATAAGTATTTTCCACGTAGAAGAAGTTAGAACAGGTGGTGCTTTAGGTAGTATTTCGGCTAGTTTGATAGATATGTAGACTGCTCCCATACTGATAGCTGCAAGATACAAGAAATGTTGCATTTTCAACTTATACTCACTTTTTCTATTTGCTATTTCTGCGTAACTATCCACGAGCGAAGTTTTTGTCCCTGCCCATTCTCTAAACTTTTTATCCCACCTCTTAGAGATAAGAAGAATAGGAAGCCACACGGTGTAAACCATATGATCCGTTATTATAGCCAAGCCAAAAAGAGGAGATTCACCTGGTAGATCTAAAGATTGAGCAGTGGCAGCCATATTACCTGTTCCTCCTATCCAGCTTCCCGCTAAAGCTCCAAAAGCTTTCCACGCATCTGGAGGAAGATAATGTCCCACTATCAAGTATGCAATAGGACCACCTACTACAACACCTAAAGTGCCTACTAACATTACTCCCACAGCTCTACCCATCGCAGTAACCGCGGTTTTTATATCTAACGGTATTAGCATCAAAACTATAACAGCAGGTAAAAAGTAGGTAGAAAGAGAAGAATATATAGGGGACTGCTTCGGTATTACACCGCTAGAGCTCAAGAGTAGAGGAACAGCGTATATCCAGATAAGAGGAGGAAAATAACTAAAAAAGTTTTTGATAAAAGACTTTTTTCTACCTGCTTCTTCTAAAGCAAAGAATAAGGCTCCTACACTTATAAGGACAAATAAAGTAAAGAAATAGTTCATCCCTGCCCATTTTATAAAAAAGTTACTCTTGGAACAATTTTAAAACATTAGCACAGTTGTTTTGCTTTGAAAGAAAATTTATTTAACCTTTTAAATACCACCTTGCAAGCATCTGGATGGCAAGAGATAAGCCTGTCTTAAAATTTATTTATCTATACTAAGTTTAGAATCAAGATAACCTATTAGTAACTTCTCTAACCGAGTAGTAGTATCAGTTGTACTTGTTTTAAGGCAAATATATTTTTAACCAAATCAGATGGTACAGCTATTATTCTTGAAATGTGATATGTACACCTACACTTGCGGGTGGTACTCCAATCTAGATCTTGTGTGTAATTTTGCTTTAGAGAGCTTTAGAAGGAGGGTATATATGAAGAAAACAATATTTTTTATATCGATTTACATATTGTCTACTGGAGTTCTATATAGTGAAGAAGAGAACTCTAGAAGTAACGAGATCTCCTTTTTGGATGAGATAGTTGTGGTTGCTACTGGGGATAAAGAGAAAGTAAGGAGTGCAGCTAGTAGTATAGCTGTTTTATCTAAAGATGAAATTGAAAGGTATCAAATAAAATCTCCATACGAGCTTTCTCTATTTATTCCTGGAGTACTCTTTCCTAAGATAGCAAGATCTATCCAGTTAACCCCTTCAGTGAGAGGAATAGGGGATAACAGAGTTAAAGTTTTAATTGATAACGTACCTTTGGCGGAAAGCTTTACTTTCTCACACAGAGCGCAAATAGGTACAGTCTACTCTGATATAGGGGATCTTGAACAGGTTGAAGTTTTATCAGGAGGGTCTTCCAATCTTTACGGTAGCAATGCAGTTGGTGGTGTAATTTTGCTAAAAACTGTTTCTCCTTTTTCCTTTTTGAGTGGTAAAAATACAAAAATAGCTATAAATACCAGATATAATTCGTCGAATAAATCTTTTTACCTTTTCCCTCAAATAGCTTCTAGGTTTGGTAAAAAGGGAGCCTTTTTTATAGGTATAAGTGGTGAGAGGTATAAAGAGACTGACAACAAGGGAGAGATAGACACTAATGATACTTCGCGTACTCTACCTGATCCTCTAAATGGTAAAAATTTAACTTCTTATCTTAAGTTTGATTTTATTAGCTCAAACAAAGGTGTTGTTAATGTAAGTATTAATACTTTTTCTTCTAAAGAGAAAATAGATTTGTTATCTAATAGGGAACTTATAGATATAGCAAAAATTGCAGATCTTCCTCCTGGCACTGTGTATACGGTAGAGAGAAGAAACGTTATAGGAAATGATTCGCAAACAGAAGAAAAAGTTGGTGTTAGTTGGTTGTATCTTCTGGGCGATACAGAACTGGAAACCGATCTGTATTACAGAAACAGCAGAACAACTCAAATTACAGATGAATTAAGAGTTACTCGTTTTGGGGGTAGTATATTTAGCGCCGTAAATACTACAGAAGTTGACAGAGAAACAATTTTTAAGTTTAGTGATCGCATAGTGGGTTTACGAGTCAAAGTTGCTAAGGATATAGGAGGGCATCAATTTGTTATAGGAGGCGATTTTAATGAAAACATTTTTGATATGTGGAGAGATAGATTAGATATAAACAGGCAAACCGGCGAACTATTACCACCTGGAGACCTAATTTTTCCTGCAAAGTATTTTCCGAGATCCAGCGTTAAAGGATACGGACTGTACGTACAGGACGTGTCTTCATTATTTAACTCCAAGTTAAAATTAGTTGTTGGAGCTCGGTACGATGTTCAAAGTTTATCCCCTTTAAAAGATGAAGTTTTCGAAAATTCTAATTTAGGTAAAATCGTCCCAGTTTCTAAAAGATCCTCTTTTCTCTCTCCTCGTATAGGGCTTTCTTACGCTATAAATAACAAAGCTACCATTTATTCCAACGTTTCCAGAGGCATAAGATTACCGTCCTATAGTGCCGTAAACTCTGGGTTTGTTCACTCTAAGTTTAAAGTAATACGTCTTCCTAATCCAGATTTGAAAGCTGAAAGAAGTCTAACTTACGATTTAGGTTTTAGGTTAGATATAGTTGGTTTTGCAGTTTCTCTATCGTTGTTTAGAACCGCCGCAGAAGATTTTATCGAGTTAAGAGCTGTAGGTGTAAATCAAGATACAGGTTTTCTTGAATTTAAAAACGTCAATCTCTCTAATCTCATTATAGAGGGTGTAGAGTTACAATTTGCAAATGATTACAAAAACTTCTTTACTAAGGGGTACTTCCTCTATTCTAGAGGGCGTGATAACGAAGGTTTTTCTCCCCTATCGTTGGAGCCTCCCAGAGGTATTCTATCTTTTGGATACAGAAATAATACCTTCTCAACTACTGTTCAAACTCTCTTCTCCCTAAAAAAAGAGAACGTGAAAACAAGTGAAGATTTTGTTCCTTTTACTCCAGATTCTTATGTGATTTTTAATTTGTACTCTACTTTTAGAATAAATAATAAGCTCGGATTAAATTTTGGGGTATTCAACGTTACGGATCAAAAGTATTGGCCATGGTGGCAAATTAGAGGTCTTGATGCTAGAGACGATACTATAGATAGATACTCAGGAGCAGGAAGATACTTCTCGGTATATCTGAAAGTGAAAAAGTAAAAACAGAAAGTTGAAAACTACTTTTGTATGCAGGTGTAAACTGAGAATATTTAAAGATTATAAGAAAAGTCCGCGGACGGTTAAATTATTTAAAACATCTGGGTAGTGCTGTTAACTGGTGACCTGCAACAGAGAGTATGCACCCTTTGGTTGTCACTCAGTATATACAAAAGTAATGAAGGACAAGAGAGGAGTAAATAGTTGCTTTTTGTAGGTGTTAATTACTTAGTTTAACAAGAAGGTGTATAAATCAAAATTGGTTACTTTGGATATCCTTATCTAAAGAGAGGTTTAGATTATTAGTGTGTTAAGGTAGAATCTCTTAAAAAACTTGAGTTAAGGAGGTTATAGGCGCATGGATAAGAAAGTTACAGTTATAGGTGCTGGTCATGTTGGAGCCACTGCAGCTCAACTAATAGCGCTCAACGATTTAGCGGATGTTGCTCTTATAGATATTTTGGCAGATCTTGCTAAGGGAAAGGCTTTAGATATGATGGAATCGGCGCCTGTTTTGGGTTTTAGTTCTAAGATAGAAGGAGGAGGAGATTACGAGTTAGCTAAAGGATCCGACATCGTGGTTATTACTGCAGGTAGACCACGATCTCCTGGTATGAGCAGAGACGAGTTACTAGATATAAATCGTAAAATAGTTGAAGAGGTAGTAGAAAAGTCTGTAGAAGTTGCACCAGATGCTATTCTGATAGTTGTTACCAACCCTTTAGATGCCATGTGTGAAGTAGCTAGAAGAAAATCTGGTTTTCCACGAAATAGGGTAATAGGTATGGCTGGTGTATTGGATTCTGCTAGAATGAGATTTTTTATAGCTGAACATCTAAATACCTCTCCCTACGATGTAGATACTTTCGTTATGGGACCGCACGGAGATCTTATGGTACCAATGGTTAGTTATACTACAGTAAACGGTATACCGATTACTCAACTTGTATCGGAAAGTAAACTCAAGGAGATAGTTGAAAGAACTAAGTTCGGAGGAGCAGAAATAGTTAAACTGTATAAAAAGGGATCGGCTTACTATGCACCTGCTGCTTCTGTGTTTGCGATGGTGAAGTCTATTCTTTTAGATTCTAAGAGGATATTGCCTTGCTCGGTATATTTGCAAGGAGAGTACGGTTACAAGGATATATATCTGGGAGTCCCAGCTGTTCTAGGAAGTGAAGGGATGGAGAGAGTTGTAGAGGTACCACTTTCATCTGAAGAGAAGATGATGCTTGAAAAAGCGGCAGAAAGCGCAAGAAGTCTTATAAAGGGTTTGTATCAGTAGTAAATTGGAAAAAATTTAGAACCTCAACGTAAATTTTGCGATTCCAAACGGAAAAGGAACGTTAAATAATGTAGTCCTGAAGACAAAGTAGTAAGGGCCGTGGTATAGAGAAGGATAACTGCTAAGTGCGAGATTATCTCATAACTGGGTAGTGAGTTTGCTAGTAAGACGACTATTATAGAAGTTATCTGAAAGGCAGTGTTTATTTTACTTAGGAAAGTGGGGGTAAAGTTTACTTTGTAGCCTGCTATATAGATTACAAGAGAGAGGGATACTATTAGAAAGTCGCGTGTTACTACTAAAACGCTTATCCACACAGGAATGTGGAAATGTATAGCTAGAGACGGGATAGCCAGCATCAAATAAGCTGATGTTAGAAGAATTTTGTCAGCCATGGGATCTAAGAATTTACCCATAGGTGTCTCTTGTTTCATTCTGCGTGCCAGATACCCGTCTACAAAATCTGTGATACCAGCTACCGAGAATATTATTAGCCCTACTGTAAACGAATTGGAGAGAATAGAGATTATAAAAAGAGGGACCAATACTAACCTAATTAGAGACAAAAAGTTTGGGATCGTTAGAAATCTTTTGTTAATCACGTAAGGCGACGAAAAGTTCTTTTATAATATCGATGGTTTTACCAAAAGTTACAGGTTCTGTCAGCGTAGCTGTTTTCTCTTTTAATAAAGAGTAAAAGTTTTCTTCATTTTGATCTCCTAGAATTGTATATACGTTTTTCAAAGCAACGATCATCTCTTTTTCCGTAAGAAGATCTTTAGGATTAAATTTATGGCTTCTATCTAAAGATAGAACTCCTAAATTTAGTAGAACAGCTATCTCATTACGGTACTTAGAATTGCTTATATCGATTGCTATTCTATACCTACCTTTCATTCTCCTTATCTCTGGGAATAACCAATAGAGCAAATAAGCGAATTCCTCTTTTGTAATGTAATCATCGTCATTTTTTTCTATTGGTAATAACCTGAGTTTCTTGTAGAAAAAAACGAGCATTTCCAATTTTCTATCTTTCAATGATTTTGCTATAGCAAGAGCTTTAGATATATCTCCAAACTCAGCTTCAAGCAAAGCTAGTTCTCTAGAGTATTTATCGTGAGAAAGGGAAATTTTATGTAGGTCTCGCAGGTACTCTAAAGCTTTTCGAAAATTTCCTTTGCTCTTGGCCAAATTGAAACTGCTTTTTAAATATTCAACTTCGTCCACATCTAATGATCTCATTTTCTCCAATTCTTTTTCAGCTTCATCGTATCTATCTTCTAGCAAGTACCAATTAAATCTTTCTATAGTTAAAGTTAGTACCTGATTTCTTAGTCTATTAGCATTCCTGATATCTCCGCTCTTTTGATAAGTGTAAAAAGCTTTTTCTACTTTTCCCTCTTCTTCATAAATTCTTGCTATTAGACGAGTGGCAGAAGGCTTATCTTTAGAGATAAATTGTTCGTATATTTCTTTGACCGCATTGTAATCACCCTTTAAAAATAAAAGTTGACCAAGTAGAATATATTTGTTATCGGAGTCTTTTAATTTTTTTATACAAGATTCAGCGTCTTTTAATTTGCCTGTCTTTAGATATTTGAAACATTTTTTCTCTTTATCTAGAGAATTTGAAGGCTCTTTTATAAATTCTATTCTCTCTTTTATCTTAGCAGGTAGAATATTTGCTTCATAGTCACTTTTAATTGTCTTACGGTTACACCCCATTACAACAAAAAGTAAAGCTAATACTATCCTGGTCATCAATTCAACTACTTGCTTTTTGCTGGTCTTATATACGCTATTGCGTGTTTATATACAAGATTTCTTGTACCTTTAGGATGTTCCCTTACAAGTAGAACGTATTTATCAAATTTCTCTATACTACACTCTATTTTGTTTCCGGTAAGAAGCTCTACAAAAACCACCTTTTTATCTCTTAAACAATTTAACAAAAAACTATCCTGTATGTTGATCTCTTTAGTACTACTCATACAACTCCCTCCTTTTTAAAGTAAGAAACTATAGCTTTAATATCATCTGCCTTAAACCATTTTATAGGCATTTTTTTAAAAAAAGTAGTTTGCCTTTTCGCAAATTTTATCGTTTCTGCTGTTATTGTAGATATTGCCTCATCTAGGGTTATTTTACCTTCTAGAAGAAGCAACGTTTCTCTGTAGCCTATAGCTTTAAAGGCGTGTGTGTCTTTATATGAATTTTTAGTTAAAAAATCCACTTCTTCCAGCAAACCTGCTTGAAACATATTTTCAACTCTTTTGCGTACTTTCTTTTTATACTCCTTTTTGCTTGGAGGAATTATACCAGCTATCACCATATTTAAACTTCCCTCTCGGGGTAGAGAACGCCAGTAAGAAAACTTTTTACCACTCGAGAGAGTTACAGCGAGTGCTCTGATTACTCTTTGAGAATCGTTGTGATGTATTCTAATGTAAGAGTCGTTGTCTAGGATTTTTAGCCATTGTACTAATTTATCTACACCGTATTTTTTTTTATAGGTTGAAAGCCACAATTCAAGTTCCGGCTCTACCGGGGGCATGGGGCTTAAACCATGCATTAGAGAATATACGTAATAAGCTGTTCCGCCTACTATAATAGGTATTTTACCTTTGGTTTGTATATCTTTTATAGCCGATTTAGCGTCTTGTATAAATTTAAATACCGTGTACCTTTCTTTGGGATCTACTATGTCTATAAGATGATGGGTTATACAAGCACGCTGCTTTTTGGTAGGCTTGGCTGTACCGATATCAAAATACTTGTAAACTTGGTAAGCATCAGCGCTTATTATCTCGGCTCCTATATTTTTGGATATTTCTATTGCTACCTCTGTTTTCCCTACTGCTGTAAGACCTACAATTGCTGCGACAGGTCTATCCATTTTTTGTGAAGAGGTTTAGGACTTCTCACTCTAGCTACAAACTCTGCTGTCGAGTAAAAAGTTTTATTATCTGCATCTGAAACAAGCCAGCCATTTTTATATTTGGAAAGTACAGGTAACCTGTGATCCACAACTGGTTTTACAAAAACTACTCTACAACCTCTAAAATATTCGTCTAATATGTGAGTTAAAACAGGAGCTCCTTTTCGTCTTTTCCATGAAACATTAATGTTATCACCTACTATAGCAGCCTTAAAAACCGATAAAGATTCAAGGGTAGAGAAATCTTTAGGTATCACCTCTGGTTCTTTCCTAAAGAGTATTCCCACCCTAATTTTGGCTCTCTCAAGAGCGTTTAACAGTTCTTTATAAGTTGATATTTCTCCTTCAAAGGTAAGGAGATGGATCGATCTCATTTGTAAAGTAGGTATCTTTCCCTCAGTTTAGCAAAGTTGCTACTTTCTCTTCGCCATTTACTTAACAACTTATCAACTTGACCGTGTTCAACCGATTCTCTCAATTCTTTACCTCCTGCAAGTAGATCTATAGCAAGGGTATCTTCTACAAATTCGTAAACACCTTTGTACCAGAACTCCTTTTTCCACATAGTGTAAAATGCCCTAAGAACATTAACTCCTAACTCTACACTCTGTACTTTTCTGTAGTCTTCTATTACTATTTCTATTCCTCCACAGACGGTGTTTGCAAATTTTCTAGCTAACGGTTTAAAAAATGTTGGTACTATTTTTACACCTTCTGTAGAGGGTATTCTATCTATAAGAACGGTTGGGTCTATACCTGGAGCTCCTATAAGTGAAAAGGGGCGTGTTGTACCTCTACCTTCAGATATAACTGTACCTTCAAATAAACAGATACCTGGATAAAGGATAGCTGCTACAAAAGAGGGCATGTTTGGTGAAGGTGCTATCCAAGGTAAATCCCATTCTGGCAAGTAACTATCTCGTTGCCATCCTTCCACTTTTACTATCTCTATATCTCCTTTGTCTACGTTCTCTTTGTTAAAAAAGTAAACTATTTCACCTAAAGTCATACCGTGTCTGATAGGCAAATTGAAAGCACCTACGAACGATTTGAATTTTTCAGATAGATATCCTCCCTCTATTACATTTCCTCCTATTGGATTTGGTGAGTCTAGCACTATAGTATGTACTCCGACCTTTAATGCTTTTTCTATACTCCACAGTGCAGAGGCTACGTAAGTGTAATATCTACTTCCTATATCTCGCAGATCTATTATTAGCAGATCAAGTTCTTTGAGTAGTTCTATAGAAGGTTTCAGAGAATCTTTTGAAGAACCGTACAGAGAAATAGTCTTTATACCGGTTATAGGATCTAGACTATGGGAAACTGGTTCCATATCTTGCGCAACTCCGTAGAATCCGTGTTCAGGAGTAAATATAAACTTAGGTTTTACTCCTTTCTTTAGAAAAGCTATATGGATAGGAACTCCTTCTCGTGTAATAGCAGAGTTGTGTGACAAGAGGGCTATTTTTTTTCCTTTAACTTTTTTAGTTTCATTCTCAAGAAATAGGTCTAGACCGTATTTCATAATACTAAGTAATACTTTACTTTTTTCGTCCTATAACTATATATTGATGTTCTAAAGGATCGTTTTCCATTATGTAAGCTTCGAAGCCGGCACTTTGTAGGGTATCTAGCACTTCCTTGGCGGCAACTTTTCTATCTTTGGGAGGTCCTATCTCTGAATCTTTATCAAAGTCTACAATATACAATTCTCCTCCTTTTTTTAAACCTTCGAGAATAAAGCGAGCGTAAGTTGATCTGTCTTTCTTTTTGATATGGTGCCAAGTGTTTACCATCAATGCTTTATCTGTGCTTTCGTAGGGAATATAAGGATTTTCTTTAGATGCTTTTATAAAGTAAGTTTTAACTAACCCCTTGTACTTTTTTGCTCTCTCTCTAAGATGTTCTAGCAGTTTTGTATCTATATCAATAAGAAACAAAGTACCGTTGGGAGCTATTGCATCTACAAGATAGGGTAAGAAGTAACCTGTACCTGCACCTATATCTGCAACAGTCAAACCTGGTCGTAAATTCATTATTTCTATCACTTTTTCAGGCTTTTGCCACTTATCTCTTTCCGGTTTTTCCAACGTTTCCTTCCATTCCTGGACACTTTTTTGATTAGCGTATGCTAGGAAAGAAACTATTAGTACTACTAGAAAAACAAACAACCTAAACTTTCTCATCTCTATTCCCTCCAAAAATAATTTCCGGGAAAAACAATACCCATAATGCTAACGGCCATGCGAATTTGATAGCCAAGTCCATAACGTGTTTTGTTATGCCGTATAGATTTTGTGCTATGAGAGAGTAGTTGTTTGCACTCCATTCGCCTAACTGAGTTGCATAAACAAACTTCACTTTTAAAAAGAGTAATATTATGTGAAAAAAAGCAGAAGCTATAATAACCCATAGAACTGCTTCTATCCTGTAAGATAGAGGATATTTTTTGGGGTCTGTAGCAAGACACAGAGGAATCAACAATAAGAGATGAAAATGGACATTTGTAGCCCAGTAACTACGTATGTACCCTCGGGGAGTGGAATAATCACTCCTAGTTACTAAGAACTGATGTTTACCAAATATCAGAAGCTTTGTAACGGGCGGATCTTCGGTAAACCTTATAACTCTCTCTGTAGCTTTTATCAGAAAATGGTTATAGAAAGGTAAAGCAAGCCACCATACAAGCGTGGTAGGTATAAGGTATAAGAAAAATCTAAGTAGAAATCGTTTTATCTCTTTCATTTTTTACCTTAATAGCCCAGTAGAGCCAAAAAAGAAGAGCAACACCTATTACTATGCTTTGCCATATAACGGTGTGAGAGGTGTGAAAAAAGGAAGGGAAATGTAAACCTGTTAAGTAAAGAATTACTATACGTATAAGGTTTATAACTTGAACTACTATTATTCCTCCCATCAACCCTATAGCTTTACTTTTCCAACTAGCAGGAAATGCCAAAACGGCGGCTAAAAGTATAGACATTGCTTCTACACCGTTACAACCGTTCTTTATGTTTACCCCAAAATTATCGGTGTAAAGAATAGTTCCTTTCTGTTGCACGTCGTACCCAAGAGCAGTAAGTACCCACCTGGAGACTGTAGATATGCCTACCGTAAAAGGCACGATCACATTGTCATTTATGGTGTTTAAAGATATAAAGGTAAAAAACAGAACTAAAAATAACATAAACATAGCGACAAAATATATTTCCCTACCTTTCATCTTTTCTATACTCCCTAAATTACTCAATTTAAGTCAAAGATCGTTTATTATTTTAGTATAGATCTTTATCAATTGGCTTTCTTGAATTAATTTTATTTATGTAAGTTTTTTTGTAAAACACGTTTGTATAATATAAACGGGTATGTACATAGTGTGGGAAGGAGATAGAGTAGAAGCTTATTGTGTAAGAGACTATTTGCGAAGTGCTGGAATAGATGCTTTTGTTAGAGATAGCTTTAGTGGTGGAATATTACCCTTACCCATCATAACATCCGTTGTGGTCTCCAGCGCTTATGAAGCAAGCAGAGCAAAAAAATTGCTAAGCAAAGTGGAAATCAAGAATAGGTTAAAACTTCTTAGCTCAAATTCCGATTTTCCTGTCAATCATCTAGATAGCTAGTTAGAGTATATGGAGGAGAGTAAGTGTAATTATTAGTTCTATGCAAAGACGTTTTTATTTTCCTGCTGGTCCTATTCTTATCGATTTACAAATTTAGGTCCCAATTCTTCAAGGCTATAAGAGATTTTGCATAAACCTAAATAAAATTAGCAAAAAGTACATAATTTGCAAAAGTTTCAACAGTGCTTATATAGATTTTTCCCTCAGACGTTAGAGAACACTTTGAGTAGACACCTTACAAAAGTTTACATTTTGAACTACCTATTTTTTGTAAGCCGTATTGTGGTATTACTTTTGGTGTAATAACTTATCATCTATTAAGATTCACTGTATTTATCCACCGTACCTCCTGATACTTCATAAAACCAGGAGGATACAAGCTCTGTAAGTTTCACATAAAATCGGCCCTATACTACATCGAACCAAACTCCTTTAGCATCGTGTATTTTAATGTCATACTCTACCTCTGGTCGCTTAATTTGTACGCCAATTTGTAAACAATTGGTAGTAGTATAAGTGTCAGAAATGTAGAGGTAAAAGTTCCTCCAATAACGATCACAGCTATCGGTTTTTGTATTTCTGATCCTATATCTCGTGTAAATAGTATAGGAACAACTCCTAATAACGTTGTTGTAGCTGTTATTAGTATTGGTCTTAATCTTAATTTTGTAGCTTTCGATATTGCCTCATCTATATTAAGTCCCTCTTCGAGCATCTGGACAATGTAGGAAACTAAAACAACTCCATTTAGCGTAGCTATTCCGAAAACTGCAATGAATCCAATTGCCGCAGGAACTGATAGGTTAAACCCGGATAGGTAGAGAGCAATTACTCCTCCAATTGTTGCAAAGGGTACATTGAGCATTATAATTAACGCGTCTTTTGCTGAATTGTAATTTATAAATAGCAGTAAAAATATCAGTAAGATAGCAATTGGAACAACTATCGACAATTTTTTCATTGCCCTTTCTTGGTTCTCAAACTGACCTGCGAACTCTACAAAGTATCCTTCTGGCATTTCTATCTCTTTTTTAATATTTTCTCTTAGTTCTTTAATAAAACCTCCTAAATCTCTACCCTCAATATTTAGGAGAACCAATGAGTATCTTAAACCGTTCTCATGCCTGATTTTGAAAAATCCGCTAACAACCTTTACCTCTGCAACGTCCTTTAATCGAAGTAGTGTCCCTTCATCTGTTTTGTAGATAGGGATATTTTTTACTACATCTATATCGTACATATGTTCATCAGGAATTTTTATATAGACCGGAAAACTTATAAGACCTTTCCTAAATTCGTTTACTTCGACACCTGCCATATAGTTACCGACCAACGATAAAAGAGTATCCACAGTAAAGCCATATTTGTATAAAACATCGTATTTAGGAATTATTTGAAGTTGAAATTTACCCGTTTGTGCCTCGGTTTCTACATCTTCCGAACCTTCTGTTCGTCTGGTTATCTCTTCTACTTTGTATGCAAGTTCGTTGATTGTATTTAGATCATCTCCAAATATTTTTACCGCTACCGTTGCTCTTACACCCGAGAGTAGTTCCTCTATTCTCATTGCTATCGGCTGAGTAAATATCAATCCTGCAACAGGTAGATCTTGTAATTTCTCTCTTAATGCATTCTCAAATTCTTTCCTGGAAGAGAAATCTTTCCATTCGCTATAAGGTTTTAATAAAATCCACGTTTCTATGTAATTAACGTCTTGAACCTCCCCTTTTTCTGCTCTACCAATTGTTGAAAAAGCATTAGAAACAACGTCGAACTCTTTAGCCTTACTTTCTACATATTGTGCTATTTTTTTGCTTTCTTCTAAAGATATATTTGGATCTAAATATATCTCTATTAAAACTGCCCCTTCGTCAAGCTCGGGGGTAAACTCTGTCCCGATTGTTGTAAACAGGTATAAACTTCCTATAAATGCGATAACAGTTAATAAGAACGATATTGTTCCTCTCTGCATAGCTTTGTCTAGTAATTTCATATACGCCTTCTCTATGGTTTCCATCAATACTGTTTTCCCACTTCCTGCTCGTAAACCAAAGTAAGCTAAAACAGGCATTATGATAATTGCTACAAACAGAGAAGAAGCAAGGGCAAATATAATAGTTATCGCAAGGAGTTTGAAATATTTAC
>JALWYX010000073.1 GCA_027078415.1 Thermoanaerobaculia bacterium | reverse complement strand
CTCTTTATAAACATAGATGATAAGTATTTTAACACTATTTAATTTCAGTTTTGAGAGTTGACCAGTTCATTTTCTAATGCTATCTGGAGTTGGGTTGTAATATATATTTGTAACGTATCTTGTGGTATTAAAAAAGATATTGATCTTAATTTTTAATTTTGCGAGTAATCTTTTGGTATAATTTTCTTCATCCTAATATCGTGGTACAAGAAGGGAGTATGGAATGAAAAAGAGGGAGTGGATACTTCGTTTCGCTCCTTCCCCAACAGGGTATCTGCATGTTGGAGGAGCTAGAACAGCCATTTTTAATGAACTTTTAAAGTACAAGTATAATGGCAAACTGATTTTACGCATAGAAGATACTGATTTAGCCCGGTCTGACAAAAAACTTTCTGAAAATATAATGCAAGCTTTAGAATGGCTAGGTGTTGAATGGGATCAAGGGCCTTTTTTCCAAAGTGAGAGGATAAATTTGTATAAAACTAAAGCTTACCAACTAGTTGAAAAAGGTTTAGCTTATAGATGTTTCTGTACCAAAGAGGAACTGGAGAAAGAAAGAGAGAAGGCGCATAAGGAATCTAAATCGTTTAGATATTCTGGTAGGTGTTCCTCTCTCTCTCAAGAAGAGATTGACGACCTTTTGAACAGTGGTAAGTCTTACGTGATTAGGTTTAAAATGCCTAACAAAGAGTTTGTATTTAACGATTTGATACGAGGCGAAGTGGTGTTTCCCAAAGATAGTTTTGACGATTTCGTTCTTATGCGTTCCGATTATACACCTACTTACCATTTATCCGTAGTTGTAGATGATATAGAGATGGGTGTTACTCATGTTATTAGGGGAGAAGACCATATAAGTAATACTCCTAAGCATATAGAACTTTTCAGAGCTTTTGGTATGGAACCTCCTAGGTTTGGACATCTTCCTTTAATTCTCGATGTAGATCGTAAAAGACTGTCTAAGAGATCTGGTGCTGTTTCTGTGGAGGAGTTTAGAGACAGGGGTGTTTTACCAGAAGCTCTCTATAACTATTTGGTATTGTTGGGATGGTCCTCTGGAGATGACAGAGAGTTTTTTTCTAAAGAAGAGTTAAAAAAAGAATTTTCTGTAGAGAGAATTCATTCTTCACCTGCTATTTTTGATGTAAAAAAACTGGAATGGATGAACGCTAAATATCTGTCTATTATTTCAGTAGATAGAGCAGTAGAAGCTGTTAAACCTTTCCTTAAATTTAACTTAGAAGAAGTAGATATTACATATTTTAAAAAAGTTATAGAGCTACATAAAACAAGAGCTCGTAATTTAATAGATCTAGCTGATGTAGTAAAACCGTACATTCTTACTGTAGATTTTAATTACGATCTATCAGAAGCTAAAAAGGTGCTAAAAAAGCATGATTATGTAAATTACTTGCAGATCTTGTTGGATAGGTATAGTAAGATAGAAAGTTTTTCTGTCCAAGCGGTAGAAGCTGAGTTAAGAGCTCTGGCATCTGAGCTTGGAGTGAAGGCTGGAGTTCTTATTCATCCTTTGCGCTATGCTATCTCAGCCCGCAGAGTTGGTCCACCTCTGTTTGATATGGTGCATTTGTTGGGCAAAAAGAAAACTCTTTACTACCTAGCTAAGTTTATATCGTTTGCTCGAGAAAAGGTGTTCTGCTAATTGATATTGTATTCTTCTTGTATTTTTTGAGCCACTTCCGCCCAGATCGGAAGAGCATCTTTTGAACCGGTGAGTCTTTTGGGTTTCCCATGATCGTTACCTATCCATACTACTAAAACTTTGCTTTGTACTATTCCTGCTAGCCACGCATCTCTTCCTCCATTGGTAGTACCTGTCTTAACAGGTAATCCTGACAAACCGTATCTTTTTAGCGCTGAAGCTGTTCCTATCGTTGATACTTTTTTTAACATATCAGAGATTAAATAAGTGGTTCTTGGAGATAGGATTGCTTTTGTACTCGTTGGAAATCTTCTTATTAAGTTTCCTCTGAAATCAAATATTGCAAGGATAGGTTTTGCAGATGGAAGTTTTCCTCCGTTACCAAATATAGCGAAGGCTTTTGCTACTTGGAGGGGAGAAGCTTCTACGGTTCCTAAAGCTATGGAAGGGAAAGGTTCACAAATAAAACCAAGTGTTTTTGCAAATCTGTATATGTTATGTATTCCTAAGCGCGAAGCTAGATCTAAAGTTGCCAGATTGAGACTTCGTGCTAAAGCAAATTCAGCTGTAACTTTTCCGTACACTTTCCCATCCCAATTTTTTGGCTCCCATCTGCTACCCCTTTTTACGATTATTCTCCTTCTGTCCTCAAGAAGTGAAAAAGGAGTTATTATATTATTTTCCAGTGCCAAAGCATAAATGAACGGTTTAAAGACGCTACCTAACTGTCTTTTAGCATGAGAGACCCTGTCAAATTGTGTTTTCTGATAATCGCTCCCTCCTATGTATACAACAATATCACCTTTGCTAGAATCTAGTATTACTAAAGCTATTTCTAGCCCTTTTTTCCTTAGTGTGGGTATATACTTGGATACTATTTTTTCTACTTCTTTTTGCAAATTGTAGTTTAGCGAGGTTATAACGTTTAGCGCCGAGGTTTGCAATGTATGTGAGTCTAAAGCGATTTTCTCTCTTACCAGATTGTTAAACCAACTATCTTTCCTAGAAGCAGAAAAGTATGAATTTACTACAATTTTTTCATTTATTGCATTCTCCAACTCCTCCTTTTTTATCCAACCTAACTTGTAAAGTTTTTTTAGTACCGCATTTCTACGCTCGATAGCTTTTTTATAGTTAGTTAGTGGAGACAGTTTAGCTGGGGCTGGTATTATCCCTGCTAGCATTGCAGCTTCTCCAAGAGACAGATGCTTAGGTGCCGTTGCAAAATAGGTGTATGAAGCGGCTGCTATACCTTTTAACTGTACCTTATCTACTGCCCCGAAATAAACTTCGTTTAAGTATGCCTGTAATATGTCCCATTTGGAGTAATTTCTTTCCAGATATAAACTTATAAGTAACTCTTTTATTTTTCTTTTAAAACTTTTATCAGGCGACAGATAGAGATTTTTTACAAGTTGTTGCGTTATTGTACTTCCACCTTCTATAACTTTCATTTTTACCAAGTTTTTTATAAGAGCCCTTATTATGGCGGTTAGGGAAAAACCGTAATGGTTGAAAAAGTTTGGATCTTCAGATGCTATTACTGCTAGTATAGGATATCGTCCTATATCGTTTAAGGTAGCAAAGATTCTCTCTATTTTTTTTGAAGAAAAGAAAGTTCCTATGGCTACAGGTTCTAATGTTACAGAAGTTACGGTAAAACCGTTTACCGTTATCTTTTTTACAGTGTAAGAGCCTTTTGAGTTTTTCTTTAGAGAGATAGTAACTACAGATTCTGGAATTTTTTTTGAAGGTGTTAAAAAATCTCTTCTGTAGATTGTAAATGTCAATCTATTTTTGTGAAAAGAACCTGGACGTAGCTTTTCCCTTTCTACGTAACTGGAGTCTTTCAGTATAGAAATGAGTTTCTGGGGTGTTATCTTTACGCCAGTAAATATATAAGGGGGTGAGGAGTATAGCCTTGTTGGTAAGTCCCATTCCGAAAGTTTCAATTTTGGAATGGTTAGGTAGTAATATAGAAGGAGGAGGGCAAAAGTGATAGGAGGGAAAATAATTAAAAAGATAATTTTTTTGCGCACAGTTTATAGCTGTATAGTATGAAAGTATATCTTAAAAAAGGTCATGTTAAACCTGTGTGGTTGGGACATCCATGGGTCTTTGCTCAGTCGGTAGATAAAACCGATTCTCAGGTAGGAAAAGATTTTGTAGCGACAGTTTACGATCCTCGAGGTAACTATGTGGGTTGGGGTTTTGTTTCTCCGAATTCTTCTATAAGGGTTAGAATTGCTTCTCGATACGATCCTCCTACCAGCTTAGAAGAGTATTTTTATGGGAGTATAAAGAAAGCTTTTAATTTCAGGAAGAACAATTTGAATCTGCCTTCTGTTCACACTAACGTTTATAGGCTTGTAAATTCGGAAGGTGATGGATTACCCGGTTTAATTGTGGATATATATGATAAGGTAGCCGTTATCCAAATAGACACTTTGCCTATTTTTACTCATCGAGATGTATTAGCTCGTGTTGTACGTGATGTTGTTGGTGTCGATACTGTTTTCTTCTTAGACAAAAGGCCACCTAATGAAGGTGAAAGAGTTTACGAGGGTTTTGAGCTAGCGTATGGTGAGAAGGTAGATGAGTTGATTTTTAAAGAGCACGATTTGAGTTATACAGTTCCTCTAGATGTTGCTCAGAAGAGCGGTTTCTACATCGATCAAAGGGAGAATAGGTTGTTTATAAGAAATTTTGTAAACTCTCGAAAGGTTTTGGATTTATGTTGTTACGTTGGAGGTTTTATGTTAAACGCTCTTTACTCCAATGCCTCGTTGGTTGTAGGTTTGGACCGCAATCCAAGGGTTTTACAATCTGCTTATTCAAATGTTAAATTAAATGGTTTTTACGATAATTTTGCTTTGGTAGAGGGAAGTTTTAAAAGTGATTTAAATAGATTACTAACTAAATACACACCTTTCGATGTAGTTATTTTTGACCCTCCTGGAATAGGAAAAAAGAGGTATTCTCTTAATGCTGCAGTGTCGCTTTATCAAACGTCCGTTTCTCGTATCTTGGAACTGCTTGCAGAAGATGCTGTGCTTGTAGTTTGTTCTTGTTCTTATCTCATTGGGAAAGATGAGCTTTTTGAAGCAGTAGCAGCTGCTGCTTCTAAATTTTCTAAGATCGTTTCGTTGTATTACCTGGGTTCTCAAGCTAGCTGTCATTTAACTCCTTTGGTTTTCAATGAAGGACGTTACCTTTCTTGTGTGTTTTGTAGAATCTCCAGGTGGTAGATGAAAAAAAGGAGCCTCTCGGCTCTTACACGTAGACTCAAGAGGGCGAGAGCTTTAGTTAGAGTTTACTACAGGATTTGGCGAGGTTTCGAATTTTTTCTTGCCCAGAGGTTCGGAATAGCTACACGTGAAGATAGGGTTTTTGCTCTTCTTATACCTGTTACAGGTGTGATAGCGGGGTATTGCGGTGTTGGCATAGGATTCTTGATAAGAAAGATGGGACAATTTTTTAATTTTCTCGCTTCTTTATCAACTTTGAATTTTCCAATATATACAGAATTAGCTATAGGGGGCCTTGTAATTGCCACACTCTATTTCTTTATTGGGAAAGTGAACGGTAAAGGGATCTCTCTTTTGATAGAATCGATATTTTTACGTAAAGGTATAGTTCCTTCTGGGATTACTTTTAAAAACATCGTTTATTCCATAGTCACTGTAAGTGCCGGGGGATCTGTAGGTAAAGAGGGACCCATGATAAGCTTTGGAGGCTTTGTTTCTTCCTATTTGGGTTGGAAACTGGGCCTTAGTTATAGAAAATTGCAAATACTACTTGCTTGTGGAGCTGCTTCTGGATTAGCTGCCGCTTACAACATTCCTGTAGGAAGTGCTCTATTTACAATGGAAGTTATATTAGGAAACTTCGCTTTGCATTTTCTGGGACCTGTAGTTGTCTCTTCTGTTATATCTACTCTTATAGCTAGAGCTTACAAAAGAGAAACACCTATATATTTCGCTCCTGATTATCACCTTAGCAGTGGCTGGGAGCTATTGTTTTTTATTATTCTGGGCGCTTTTGCTGCTATGGCTGGGTATTTTTTCAATTTTTCTGTAAGGTATGGTAGAAGAACCCTGGTAAAAATAATACCTTATCAACCTTTACGATCCGTTGGTTATTTCTTAATGTTAGGACTCCTAGGCTTTTGGATTCCCGAGATATTAGGAGGAGGCTTCCAAGAAACATTTATCCTTGTCCGTGGAGAAGAATCCGATATCGCTAGATTGTCTCTCCTTTTTATAGCTAAAGTTATAGCTGTTGTTCTAACACTTGCTGGAGGGGGAGTGGGAGGAATGTTTACCCCTTCACTGTTTATAGGAGCCGTTATTGGGACTTTATTTGGCCTAGTTTTAGAACTACTTTTTCCCGGCATTATTTCTTCTAGTGGAGTTTATTCAGTTGTAGGAATGGCTGGTATTTTATCTGCTAGTATGTATGCTCCTCTTAGCGCAGTTATAATCCTATTCGAGTTTACTGGCAATTACAATTTGATTCTTGCACTTATGATAACTAGTGTAAGCGCAGCATTTTTTACTAAAGTTATAGGATTTAAACCTTTCTATCTGCAGTTGTTAGAAGAGAAAGGAGTGAATCTGAATTGGAGATTTGAAGAGATAGCGTTGGCAGGTGTAAAGGCGAAAGATCTAGTTAGAGAAGATAGGTCTGTGGTAAAAGCAACTTCTTTTTTAAAAGAGGTAGTGGATAGGTTTATATCTTATCACCGACGAAGGATTTTTGTAGTAGATGAAGATGGTAATTTGATAGGTGAAATATTGTTACAAGATATAAAAAAATTTCTGGCTGATAATATAAATATAGCGGTAGTTATAGCTTACGATATTATGCACCCACGATGCGAATGTGTGCATTTAAATGATACTTTAGATAAAGTTGTGGAACTTTTTGCTCGTATACCTTATGAGAACGTTCCTGTTGTAGATTCTAATAGGAAATTTGTAGGTGTTATAACGAAGAGAGATCTTATGGCTCTTTACGTACAAGAGGTACTTGATAGGCCTGCGATGCTTGCTACTATCCTTTCTCCTGGCGAGAATAATAAAAATTACCTTGAGCTTCCCGAAGGTACGGTTTTGGAGGTTGTAGAACCTCCTCCAACTTTTTTTGGTAAAAGTTTAGCTACGTTGGATATAGGAAGAAGATGGGGTATACGTATTCTTTTTATAAAGAGAATAAGTTCCGGAAAGATCAAAAACGTTTTACCCTCAGGTAGAACGATAATTCAAGAAGGAGATGAGCTAATAGTTGTAGGCCCTCCGAAAGCTATAGAACAGCTGAAGATGTTGAATCAAAACGGTTTGCAAAAACAGTAAGAGTACACCGAAAAATTTCCCCCTTCTTTTTTTACGTTTTCTAATAAAAAGTCTATAGACTGTAAGTTGTAATAGTCTCTAAGTATATTATTGATAGGTGGTTTAGTAGATACGTATGCGGATATACTTTCTACAATTAGTGAATATAGATTTGGACTTTCTTGGATAAATTCTACACTGTACTTTTTTAAGTTAGCTTCTTTCGCTGCTAATTTTATGGCAAATTCAAGTCCTCCTATATGGTCTACCAACTTAGCTTTTTGAGCTTCCTTTCCAATCCATACTTTACCCTCTGCTACTTTATCTATATCTTCTATACCTCTACTGTTAGCAACTAATTTTGTAAAATCTAGATAAATATCGTTTACTAAGGCTGTATAATATCTTCTATTTTCTTCAGTAAGGGTTCTCCATGGAATGTAAAGAGCTGCAGCGGTATCATATGCTACCCCATCCGGAGTAAAACCTAATTTATCGAAAGTGCCTTTCAAATGAGCAAGTAAACCGAAAACTCCTATAGATCCTGTAAGTGTGTAAGGGGTAGCTACTATTTTAGTAGCTGGAGTGGATATCCAGTACCCTCCAGAAGCAGCAACTCCACTCATGGAAACAATTAACGGAATATTTTTCTTTTTAACGTATTTAACTAGTGTCTCTCTTATAATCTCCGATGCCAAGGCACTACCCCCTGGGCTATTAACACGCAATATTAGTGCTTTTATGTCGTCACGCTTTTCTAAATTTTTTATTATTTTTTTATAAGTAAAAGCTGCTATTTTATCTCCTTTTTGCTCTTTTGAATAGACAATTTCTCCTTGAGCTACAAGTATTCCTATCTTTTCGGAACGTGTCTTAGGGCGTGTTTTGTTGTAATAACTTTTAAAGTCTATAAAAGAAGGTTTGTTGTATTTTTTCTTTAGCTCTTCTTTGACTTCTTCTTTAGTGGCAATTTTATCAACAAGTCCAAATTGTAATACTGTTGTAGAAGAATCTCCTAGATGCTTTTCTAGATATGTATGGGTGTTTTTTATGAAATTTCGAAGTTCCTGCTTTTTGATTTTTCTAGAACTGGATATAGTAGTTAAATATTCTTCAGCTACGTAGTGTAGGATGTTTCTGAAATTTTCTCGTGTTGTTTCAGACATGTTTTCTCTGTATAAGGTTTCTGCAGCTGATTTATATTTACCAGCTCTGAATACGTAAAAGTTTATTCCTAGTTTCTCGAAAGTTCTTTTTAGATATATAAGTTCTATAATAGGATGGTATAGATAGAGAGTACTTGTAGGATGGATATATATGGTGTCTGCAACCGATATAGTATATAGTATGGGATTTGTCATTAGGTATGTTGTTGCGTAGATTTTTTTTCCTTTATCTTTGAAGTATTTAAGCGACTCTCTTATTTCCCACAATTGAGAGAAACTAACTTGTGTCACGTAGTCCAGATCTAACAGGATAGCTTGCACTCGCCGGTCGTCAGCTGCTGTTTTTATTGAACTGACTATTTGCCAAAGAGTTGTCTCTTTTGAATCTTTTTGAGATATAGCTTCTAGGATAGCTTCTATAGGGGTTTTAGTAATCTCTTCGACTATTTTTCCTTTCGGTATCACCTCAAGTACGGTGTTTTTAGTAATAGTTACAAAACCACCACGTATCTGTTTGAAAAGATAAAAAGTTGCCACTGCAAGGGGTATAACAAAAAGTATGAATATGAGGATGAAAACCTTTAAACATCCTTTATTTTTGGGCGGAGTGTTTGTGGATGTCATCGTTTTTCTCCTTTATATTTGTGTTAAAACATTTATTTTATAATTTAAATTGTTTACCTGTAGTTTCATTTAAAATGTCTACTTATAATTACCGTATATTAAAAACAAAAGTTTCAAAAATTTATAGACGTTGGATTGATAAGTTATTAGCTAATAGGATTGTCACTTTGTATCCTAAAAAGTTCGAAGGAAGGGCTCTAGTTGCTTATTTTCCTGATGCCTTCTTTGCGAGAGGAGAAATTCCCTATCATCATACGCACTTTTGGGAATCTAGAGAGATAGCTATGATTTGCTGTGAGATGGGGTTTGTAACAGATGTGATAAGGTGGGATAACTACAGTTTTTATCCCATGAATTCTTACGATCTTGTTATAGATGTACGAATGCAGCTGCCAAGAATAGCGTATTTTCTCCCGGAGAACTGTATAAAAATCCAGCATATAGAAACGGCGTATTACAAAGTAAATAATAGGGGAGAGATGCGAAGGCTTAAGATGTTAGAAAAGAGAAAAGGTGTAAGGTTAAAACCTAGGCGTCAGATGGAAGCTTCTGAAGCATTGGCCTATGCCGATTGTGGTATTGTTCTGGGTAACGAGTTTACAGCGCGGAGTTATGAAAATTTTGAAAAAACTATCTTAAGAGTTCCTATCTCTGTACCTTTTTCTTTTTTCCCTTTCAGATTAAAAGATTGGAATCTAGCACGTAAGAGATTTATATGGTTCGGCAGTGGGGGTTTGGTGCATAAAGGGTTAGATCTTGTTTTGGAAGCTTTTGCTTTGTTAAAGGATTTGGAACTGTTTATATGTGGTCCAGTATACAATGAAAGCGATTTCTACAGTTTGTATTTAAAAGAATTATCGTTACCCAACATACATCTACTAGATTGGGTTGATATCTATTCTACAGAGTTTATAGAGTTGCTAAATTCTGTCGGTTTTATAGTGTTTCCTTCTGTAAGTGAGGGCGGAGGAGGAAGTGTTGTTCATGTTATGCACGCAGGTGTTATACCTATAGTGACAGAAAGTGCGAGTGTTGATGCCTATTGGGGATATAAGGTGAAAGATAGCGTGGAAAGCGTAATAGAAACTGTTTTGAAAGCCTCTAGTGCCTCCAAAGATGAACTGGAGTATAGATCGCTTAAAACTAGGGAGTTTGCTTGTAAATATTTTACACGTTGTAGTTTTTCTTACCATTTCAGAAGAACTCTTGCTCATATATTAGACAAAGGGGCTAGCTTTGGTAGCGGCTATAGATTTATCAATTTTTACTAGTGGTAGGGCTTCACCTTATCATAAGTGGAATTTGCCTTTGGAGCAAGCCAAGTCTCTCCAAAAGATATTGTCTCTGTGTGTGATGGAAAAAAACCTTGAACGACTTAATTTTATATCGGGATGCGATATAGGTATAAGGGGAAATGTTGCTAGAGCAGGAGTGGTAACTTTCTCTTATCCTGAAGGTGAACTGGTTGAACGAGTAGTTGTAGAAGGAAAACTAGATTTTCCTTATATACCAGGTTTTCTCTCTTTTAGAGAGACACCTTTGTTGTTAAAAGCGATCGGTATGCTTAAGAAGCTACCTGATCTTATTATATGTGATGGACACGGCATAGCGCACCCTCGAAGATTAGGTATAGCTTCCCATATAGGGGTTCTTACTTCTATACCAACTATAGGAGTTGCTAAAAAGTTATTGTGCGGTAGTTATGATGAGCCAGGTTTCTATAAGGGTAGCTTTACCTATATTGTATGTGATAATGAAGTGGTAGGTGCCGTGCTACGTACGCGAACCGGAGTTAAACCTGTTTTTGTATCGGTGGGTAATCTAGTTACCCTTGAGTATGCGATAAAGATAGTTAATATTCTCTCTAGATACAGATTACCTGAACCTCAGAGGGCTGCTCACTTTTTGGTTAGTGGTTAGTCCCACGGTTTACATATTATTGTTGTGTTAACTCCTCCTACACCCATGTTAATTTTTCCTAGATAACCGTCAAGTTCGAACGATAACTTTGAGTCTAGTACTATTTTATCTTTGTAATTTCTAAATATTGGGTGTAACTCCTCTTCTCTTATTCCTGTCGGAAACAAACTGTTTTTTGATAAAGCGATAAACAGAGCTGTTAACTCCCAGCCTCCACATACCGACATTCCGTGGCCGAAGATTCCCTTTTGAGCAGTTATCATCGTTTGAGGAAAGCAGCTAACTGTTAAGTTAAATTCTGGCCAATCACCGGGAGTTGCTGTAGCGTGCATATCCCACACAGAGAGATCATTGGGATCTATCCCAGCTTTTGAGACCGCTTCTAGTATACAATTATGAGGACCCTCTAGCGAAGGTGTTATTATGTGATCGGCGTTAGAGTTTTGCGATATAGATACAATTTCTAATCCTAATGGTCTAAATCCTTTTTCTCTCAAAAAATCCGCGTCTCCTACAATCCAAATACATGCTCCACCAGACACATGAGTACCTTTTAATTGGGTTAAGGGTTTACTTACAGAATGGTCAGCAGCTATAACTCTGGCTCCGTAGAAAGCTCCTACAGTTAAAGGATGAGGTGGAGGGTCAGTCATTCCTACAACTGCTATCTTAGCTTCTTCTCTTTGAATAGCATCGTAGGCTAATTTTAAAGCCGTTCCAAACCCTGCACATGCAGCTATAGGTGCAAATGTTGTACCAGTTATCTTTCCTAACATCGAAATTTGAGCTGCTGGAATATTTGCTATGTTCCATAGCAAATTGGGACTTACACTTTCCCACGGAGGGGTAGGAGCTCCGTAACTGTCCAGTAACTTTTTTAAAGCAAGTCTTTTTTTTCTTATTACAGACTTTTTTTCTTTCTCTATATCTTCTGAATTTATAGGAACATTTTCTATCTTTTTTAAGGCTTCTAAAAACTCCTTGAGGCCTTCAGAATAGTTAACCCAGAATGAATACCATTCGATTTCTGCCTCTCTTTTTTCTAAATAATCCTCAATTTCTCCAGGATCTGATGGTGCTGAATACCGTTCTAGCAATTCTTGTTTTTGATCTTTAGTAGCCTTTCTATAATGTCGTAAAATCGAGTGAAACTTATCTTGACACCAGAAATAGTTCCATCTAAATTGCGCTTGATTGTAATGGGTAGCTATTTCATGAATAACAGTTAAATCTCCTAAACCTGTACCTACATATACGTGAGCTTTAGCTCCCAGAGATGATAGAAAATTTTCTATCCCGCGATTTTGTTCCAGCGATTGTATAAATGCTCCTATTGCATATTTTACCATTGGTCCCATTTTGGACTCTAATTGAGAAAATTTTCGCGGTTCAAATCTGCTGATTATCCAATCTTTATAATGACCAAAATCGAATTTGGGATTTCCTACCAAAAAACCACTGGGACCAAAACCGCTAAATTCATCCAGTAGAGGTTTTCCCTTTGCTAAAACTTCTGCAAACTCTTCTATGTTTGAAGCTCCTGGCGCTACTACTCCCCAACCAAATACTCCTACTTTTTTCTTCATAACGATGTCTCTTCCTTTGTAGACTTTTAGGTTCCCTTTATTTTAAAGAAAAATTTTAATATTCCTATTATAGTTTTTGAATCGGTAATATCTCCGTTTAATATCATCTCTATAGATTTATCTATTTTAACTTTTATAACCTCTTCAATCTCGTCGTAATCTATTGTGTAATTGCTGTTTAAAATAGGATCTAGTGTATAAAACAGGTGGATAATTTCGGTCGATATGCCGGGAGTAGGAAAAAAGTACCCTAAAGGATTGATGTTGTTAGCTGTGTATCCTGTTTCTTCTAGAAGCTCTCTTTGAGCACATACGTTAGGAGGTTCATGTTTTTCTAATCTACCGGCTGGTATCTCAAGAAGGCTCTTTTTTACTACCGTTCTGTATTGTTTTACTAAAATTATTTCTTCACTTTTAGTGAAATACGCAACAACAGCGGCTGCTCCAGGATGTATAATTGCTTCGTAAGTTTTATTTACATATTTTTCCCATGCTATATCTATAACTTTTCCTCTAAACTTTATTTCTGTACTCATAAATAATAGAGTATCAATAAAGTGGGGTGGAATAAAAGGTATTGTTTGATTGTAGTTTATAATGGACGTTAACGACAAAGGAGTGAAATATGATACCAAGGAAAGTATATAGCTCAGACAACGAGTATGAAAGCATAGTGCTACCTGTTTTGCCGTTGCGTAATACAGTTATATTTCCTAACAACACTTTTCCTATTTTGGCAGGTCGGCCAGGTACTGTAAGGGCGATAGATCGTGCAAAGGAGGATAAAGAAAAGCGGATTTTTGCAGTTGCACAAATTAAAGATGAAGAGCAGGTGTCTTCTGACATTTTGTATTCTATAGGAACTATTTCAAAGATCAGTCAAATTCATAAAGGTGAAGGTACCTATCAGGTACTTATAACTGGGATAAAACGTGCTAAAGTAGAGGAGTTCTTTGAGGAAGATGGTATTTTGTATGCAAGAGTTAAACCTTTGCCTAATATACTTCCTAGCGACAAGGAAGATTTGGAGTTTATAGCTCTTTTTAGGGAGCTTAAAAATAGCGCCTTTAAGATAGTTGAACGTTCAGGTATCTCCGAAGTTGTAGGTAGGCTTTTGGCTAAAGTTAACGATCCGGTGAAATTGGTTGATATTGTAGCTGCGCATCTGGATATAGCGGTATCACGTAAACAGGAGATTTTAGAGACGCTGGAAGTTGCTGAAAGGATTAAGAAGACGCTTTTTGAAGTGGAACGTCTGATAAAGATTTTGGAGACGCAAGAAGATATACAAGAGCAGATTAGAAAGAAGATGGGTGAGAGGCAGAGAGAGATTTTGCTTCGTGAGCAGCTTAAGGCTATTCAGGCTGAGTTAGGAGAAGAGGAGGAAGGGGACGAGTTGGAGGAGTTGCGTAATAAGCTGGAATCTTTAGGATTACCTGCTGAGGTTAAAAAGGAGGTAATGAGGGAATTTAAAAGGTTGATGCGCAGCTCGAGTGATTCTTTGGAAGCTCAGACTATAAGAACTTATCTGGAGACTATAGCGGAGTTGCCATGGAACGTTGAGACGGATGATTCCTTCGATCTTGAGAAGGCTAAAAAAGTTTTAGAAGAGGATCATTATGGTTTAGAAGATGTAAAGGAAATGGTGTTGGAATACCTTGCTGTGCGTTATTTGCAGCGTAAGAGAAAGGAAGAAAGTTCAGATAAAGATAAAGGTGAAGAAAGAGCACCAATTCTACTTTTTGTAGGGCCTCCAGGAGTTGGAAAAACGTCCATAGCTAAATCTATAGCAAGGGCGATGGGACGTAAATATGTGCGGGTTTCGCTAGGAGGTGTGAGAGATGAAGCCGACATACGAGGGCATAGAAAGACATACGTTGGTGCTATGCCGGGACGTATAATTCAAGGAATTAAACTCGCTGGATCCAAAAATCCTGTTTTCTTGTTGGATGAAGTTGATAAATTAGGTATATCGTATCAAGGTGACCCTGCTAGTGCGCTGTTGGAAGTGTTAGATCCAGCGCAGAACGATAAATTTGTAGATCATTACCTTAATGTACCATTTGATCTATCTAAGGTATTTTTTATAGCAACTGCTAACTTTATAGATCAAATTCCTGCACCTTTGCTAGATAGGATGGAACTAGTGGAGTTTAGTGGATATACCGATCTTGAAAAACTGGAGATAGCTAAGAGGTTCTTAATACCTCGTCAACTTAAACAAAATGCAATAGATTCTGAGATTATTGAGATAAAAGATGAAGCTATCTTAGAGATAATAAACAGATACACTCGTGAAGCTGGGGTTAGGGAGTTAGAGAGAGAAATTACGCGGTTGGCTAGAAAAGTAGCAAGGAGAATAGCAGAAGGGAAATTTGAAGGTAAAGTTGTGATTACTAAGGATAACGTGGCGGATTATTTGGGCAAACCTCGTTATCGCAGAGAGAGAGCATTAGAAGATAATAAAGTTGGAGTAGCTACAGGAATGTTTTATACACCTAGTGGAGGAGATATATTGTTTATTGAAGCTTTAACTATGCCAGGAAAAGGTGAGTTGATATTAACTGGTAAACTAGGCGAAGTTATGAAGGAATCGGCTAGAGCTGCTCTTTCGTATGCAAAAGCTCATGCCAAAGCTCTTCATATTAGCGAGCAAGAATTTAAGCAAGATATTCATATACATGTACCTAGTGGTGCAATCCCCAAGGAAGGTCCTTCAGCAGGGATAGCTATAGCAGTAGCTATAGTTTCAGCCTTATCGGGACGACCGGTAAAAAGTGATATAGCTATGACAGGAGAAATTACTTTAACGGGCAGAGTGCTGCCTATAGGAGGTGTAAAAGAGAAAGTTTTGGGAGCTTATAGGGCGGGCATCAGACATATAATACTTCCTGTTGATAATGAAGTAGATCTTGAGGATATACCGGAGGAGGTAAAGAAAAGCGTAACTTTTCACCTAGTTTCTCATTTAGGAGAAGTGTTAGCTTTAACGTTGTGTGATGTCAAGCTTGAAGGTGGAAAACTTATTTTCGAGAAAGGAGAAGATGATATACCCCCTATAGTTGATAACGTGAATTTCGGTATGCGGGATCAGAGAATGTAACGCTTGATGCTTGTAAGTAAGTTACTCAAAGTTCCTTTCTATTATCTATACTTAAAGCGTTTACGTAAGGAGGCTAAGGGATGGAAAATACCTAAACATGTGGGAATTATTATGGATGGCAATAGAAGGTATGCGAGATATAAAGGTGTGGATGATATATCGATAGGTCATAGAAAAGGGGCAGAAAAACTGGAAGAAGTACTATCTTGGTGTATGGAGGTAGGTATAAAGGTTGTCACGGTATGGAGTTTTTCCTTGGATAATTTTCGTAGACCACCAGAAGAGGTGGCCGCCTTATTCCAGCTTTTTGAAGAGAAAATAAAAGAGTTAAAAGATAATTCTACACTTAATAAAAAAAAGGTTAGAGTCAAATTTATAGGAGAAGTGGAAAAGTTGCCTCCAAAGCTTCAAGATGAAATTGCTTTCGTTGAAGAACGAACAGGTGGACATGACAATTTTTTTCTCAATATAGCTATAGCGTACGGAGGAAGAGAAGAGGTTGTTGAAGCATGTAAAAGATTTATCTTAGAAAAAGCAAAAAAAAATCTTTCTCCCGTAGAGATCGCAAACACGTTAACCGCTGAAGCTTTGAGCAAGTTTATGTATACTAGCGATCTTCCAGAACCTGATCTTATAATAAGAACCAGCGGAGAAGTGAGGTTGTCAGGTTTTCTCCTATGGCAAAGCGTCTATTCGGAATTTTACTTTTGCGATACCTATTGGCCAGAATTTAGGGAAATAGATTTTTTAAGAGCTTTACGAGACTTCGATAAAAGGCAAAGACGCTTTGGTAGATGACAGATGATATTAAACACTCTTTCCTGAAAATAAGTAATATAAACAGTTTATATACGCTGTTGTATAGACACTTAAATATTCGATTTTACTTGGGTACCTATCTGATGAATAAGCTAAAATTTGTAGCTGTAAATATAAAGGTTTTTTGAGTATAATCTCTATAACTTCTTAGTGTTTTGCTTTGGGCAGGTGCCGAATGGGTGATTTTTATTTTCGTTAGTAAAGTGGAGCTTGTTTTCGACTCTCTAGTGGTAGGTCACGAGAAAGCACTGTTTACTATAGATACTACCATCTGTGGACCCAGTCTTGTTGGGTTGTTGGGTAGAAACGGAAGCGGTAAATCCTCTCTTTTAAAAACTATAGCGGGTATAACTGATCCCTTTGAAGGAAAAATTTTTTTTGATGGAATAGATCTGTTAAATATCGATCCGCTTGAGCGAGCTAGAATTGTATCTATATCTTTATCTGAAGTGTATCCCTACTTAAAAGTGCAAGAGCTGGTAGCTCTTGCTAGAACACCTTATACAGATTTTTTTAACACTTTATCTACAAAAGATAGAAACGTTATAGAGCGTTCTCTGATAACTTTTGGAGCTTATTCTCTGAAAGATAGAGAGTTTGGATCTCTATCAGACGGTGAAAAACAAAAAGTTATTTTAGCTAAAACCTTTGCTCAAGATACCCCTCTAGTTTTGTTAGATGAACCTGAGGTTCATCTAGATTTGCCGTCTAGAAATATGCTTTTTAACGCTTTGCGGAAATATTCTAAATATAAGTTGGTATTAGTAGCAACACACGATTTAAGTATAGCTAGAGGTATGGATAGGTGGATAATTTTACAGGATAGTACAGTTGTGGAGGGGGAGCCAGAGAATATAATAGTTTCGCAAATGTTTCAAACACTGTTTAGTTATAAAGTGCAAGACGTTCAGGAAATCCAAAGTTATACTAGAGAGTGATCTATTTTTAGTAGTCGGGAGAATCTGGCACATTGTAAAAGATGTTTCTAACTGGATAAATAAATAGTCCTCTTGTGTTTTTAGATTTCAGAAGAACCGAAATAGAAAAAGTTTATTTTTAGATAGGCGAATAACTATCTATTAATGTGTCTAAGAGATGGTACAGCGGATAAAGGGTATGTAGTGTTGTTGGAGTATAATAGTTTTAGAGCCTTAGAAAGGAGGTGTTTTATGAGCCAAAGACCTTCTATTCCAGGTTACGATTACGGTTCTGCTAATCTTCCCACTTCTCCTGTTTCTCTGGAAGATTTTGAACTTCTTAAAAAGAGTGTGCTTTTTTCTGATGAAGATGTGCGTTATTTGCGGATCTCGTACGATGTTTTAAAAGATCAAGTTGAAGATATTCTCGATGTTTGGTACGGTTTTGTGGGGGATAATCCGCATCTTCTTTATTACTTTACAGATAAGGGTACAGGAGAACCTATTGAGAGTTATCTAAACGCTGTTCGCAAACGATTTGGTCAGTGGATTCTGGATACTGCTAGTGCCAATTACGACCAGCAATGGTTAAACTATCAATATGAGATTGGTCTGCGTCACCACCGTTCCAAAAAAAATCAAACGGATAACGTTTCTTCGGTTGATCATATTCCTTTTAGATATCTTGTTGCTCTGTTTTATCCTATTACATATACACTAAAACCGTTTCTTGCAAAGAAAGGTCATTCTGCAGAAGATGTAGATAAGATGCATCAGGCATGGATGAAGTCGGTATTGTTGCAACTAATTATTTGGAGTTACCCTTACGTAAAAGAAGGAGATTTTTAGAATTTATTACACCTAAAACTCGGTTGACTTATCCTATATAAGAAATAGTGGTAGAGAGAGAAGATAGGTAAATAGCTTTTTATTTATTTTTCAGCTGTTTATAAAGATTTTTACTATGTAGAGTTAGGGGTAGATTCTTTTTGTATGGGATTTTAATTACTACGATCTTTGTTGGACTTTAAATAATTTATTCAAGTATGTAGTTGCGATATTGTGCAGGTGATTTAAATTTTCTACTTCTTCTGGTAGTAAGGGGATTTCTATAACAGGATGTCCTGAAAGTAGATCTTTTAGCATTTCTACTCCTTCCATATCTCTTTTACCTAGCCATTGTGGTATCTCTTCACCTTGTAAAGTTGTTTGTTTTTGTACGGGAGGATGGATTTTATTAACAAGTACAGGTCCTAAATTGTAGTTTCTTTTTTGGATTTCTCTGGCGAAGAAAATTGTGTCTGGTACTAATTTGGGATTTGGACTTGCTACCAGGTTAAAGATAGATATCTCATTTGCTAGTAGTTGTTCTACTTCTAGTGCCCTTTTTTTAAAGCCGTCGAAGAGGGGACCAAAGGCGGCGAAAAATTCGTGCATATCTCTTAGAAGATCAAGACCTACTAGTTCATCTAACCACGATTCAAATTTTTTACCTATAAATCCTAATCTCTTTAGAGTTCTTATTCTCCCGTCTTTGTCAAACCAAGGATATAGAGCAATTTTTAGTGCTCCGCTTTCTATAAATGTTACTATTCTTTTAGGTGCGTTTAGGAAATCTAAAGCGTTGCGTGTAGGAGGTGTATCAACTATTATAGTATCAAACTTGTTTTCTGACCATACTTCGTACAATTTTTCGACCGCCATATATTCAATCATTCCAGATAGCGAGCCGGCAAGGTGGTTGTAGTATCTATTTTGCAATATTCGTTCAGCGCTTTTTTGGTCCGGCGCGTAGCGTTTTACTACGTTATCGAACGTTTTTTTTGCATCTAACAGAGATGCAAAAAGATTGTTTTCTACTTTTACTATTTCTCCGCTCGCTTTCTCAGATATACCTAGTGAATCTTTTAAACGCAACGAAGGATCGAAAGTCATTACAAGGGTGTTTAGATTGTATTCTCTAGCACATAGAACGGCGAAAGAAGCTGCTATAGTAGTTTTGCCTACACCACCACCTCCTATGAAAAGGTATATTTTTTTCATACGTAAATTTTTGTTTTTATTAGATCTACTAAGTCGTTGTTTTCTGATTTTACTAAGGGTATTTTGTAGATAGCTTTTCCCCAGTACTTTGTTAATCTCTCTATCTGCGATAGATTTATCTCGTGTCTTCGCCACCATAAATAGAGGTGTTTTTCAGTTTTTTTCGGAGTATGATTTGTAGGAAATGGAGGATATAGTTGATTTATTACCACTATTTCAGGTTCCCTTTCTATTCTTTGTTTCAGCTTTTCTATAAATTCTATAGTTTCTGTTATAGGCATCTCTTCTGCAGTAGCTACCACAGCTATTTTACATCTTTCTCTGTCGTAAACGAATTTAGCTAGTTTCTTCGCAAGTTCTCCAAATGGTCCTTTTTTTATAGTTGAAGATACTAAAAAAGGGGCCATTATAAGTGACAAACCGTGTCCTGTCGCAGGTGCATCAAGTACAACACAGTCGAACCGTTTGTATCCTCCTTCTATCCCTTCTACCATATCCAAAGCGTATCCAAAAACTGCCAATTCTTTTAGTCCCGGTGATCCATCTGCAAAGCTTAGGTATACCGGGCTGCGTAGTATTCGTCTTACTAGAATTCCTATTTTTACACGTCTTTTTACCAATTCATCTATTACACTACGAGGCTTAAGGTTTTGTATAAATAGGTTATCTGTCACCTGTTTTATATCTCCTCCAGATGGTGGCACTCCAAGGATACGGTGCACACTTTCTCTGGGATCTACTTCTATTAGAAGAACTTTACTATTTACTGCCAAGATTTTTGCTATAAGGGCACTTACAGTGGTTTTACCTACTCCGCCTTTTCCTGATACTATCCACATATCGGCTCTTTTTAACTTCATCATTTTGTTCTAATCTCCCAATTTATACTCTAAAAGGTGCTGGGGTAATAGATATTTCAACTTGTACCAAGGAGCTATTTCTATTTCATTGTTGTTAAATTTATCGAGCAGAGAATATAGGTAAGGTAATAGGTCATTGCGTATATTTCGGGATTCTAGAACTTTTATCGTTTCTGAAATTGTTTTGTATGCTGATTGAAAATCTCCTAAGGAAGCCAAAGATAATCCAACAGTAAGCAGGGCTTCTTCTGAAGGTTCTGTTGTTGCTATTTCATGAGCTATAGTGTAGGCTTTTTCTGGATTTCTCAACGATTCATCTTGAGCTGTTGCAAGGATTCTTGCTAGTGCATGTTTGAGAAACGTTGAATTGTTAAGTTTTTTTATTCCTTTATCTATTATCTCTAGAGCTTCTTTTTCCCTATTTGCAAACAGTAGGGATAACGCTGTATTTACGTATGCAAATTGATCGTCCTCTTGGATAGAAAGGAACTTCTCAAAAGCTCGTATAGCTTCTTCTGGTTTCCCAAATCTAAGGTATAGATTTCCTATGTTAAACCATGAAGCAAAGTCTTGAGGATTCAACTGTACACTTTTTTCGAAGTACTTTAGAGATTGTTCCCAGTCACCTAAAAAAGAGTATAACGACCCTAAAAAGGAGTAATAATCAGATTTACTAGGGTCCATTTCTATCGCTTTTTTTATAGCTTCTTTAGATAGCGAGAGTGCTCCTATCTCTTTGTATAATTTTGCCAACAATAGGTATCCTTCTGGGGTAGGAGTTTGTTGAAGATGCTCCTTCAACCTTTCTATAGCTTCACTGATTTTCCCCTTTTCGTATAGTTTAGTTATTTGTTGAAACGTGTTATCTTTAGACTGGAAAGAGTAAATAAACAGTGTTAGTATGAGGAAAAGAGTTAATTTTTTCATTTGTAGATACCTCCATCGATTTTCTTTATTTTATTAGTTTTTGCTGCTAAACTTACCCAGAAGGAGGGTTCAGATGAAAAAAACTTCTATTTTGTTAGGGGTGTTTGTTGCCGTTTCTATTTTAGCTAACGATAATGTCCAGCTATCTAAGGAAGAAAATCAGAATCGATCCGGTATAGACAGTTTACCTCCTCAGTTGGTTATAACAAGTGTTTTTGTTGATAAACAAGAAGGTGTTTTAAGAATAGAAGGTATAGATTTGATTGCAGATGAAAAGTTTCCTGAGGGGTACCCTCTGGTAACACTGGGACTTTACAATTTAGAAATAATAGATTTTTCTAAGGAGTTTATAATAGTTAGATTGCCTGAGAAGATAAAGGAAGGTAGTTATCTGCTTACTGTTGCCAGAGGTCCTCTTCCTGAGGATTACGATATTTTTCACGTGACTGTGGTTGAAGAGAGCAAAGTTGTTCCGCAGGTTGTAAAAGGTGCTCGTGGTCCTCGTGGTCCTATGGGACCTCCAGGTCCTCCTGGCCCCCCAGGACCTCCTGGAACCGCTTTGTTAGCAGGCCAGATGTGTCCTGCAGGCTCTTTTGTTTCAGGTTTCGATGAGAACGCAGAAGCTATATGTACACCGTTGTTTGAAAGTGTTTTACCGAGAGAAGGGGATAAAAACGTTATTTCTGAAGATTCAACTTATAAGCTTGAAACTGACGATTCCTTACCTGAGATCAAGGAGTGTGGAATTTTGGGAGACGACTCTTTTGGAGAACAGGATTTTCCTAATAGTTGGAGTTCGGTAGTACCAGTTATAGATGGCTATCCACAAAACGATAGAGGTGTTGTAAGTGGTCATATACTCCCGAGGGGAGATATAGACCTTTTCTCTTTACGATTTGAGGTAGAAGCTCGTAGATGTTTACCTTTTACTAAGTGGGGTAAGGCTCCTTTTGTAAATATAGATTTTATTTCTCCTGGAGAGGGAACCTCGGCAATTGTATGTTTATGTTGGTCAAGTGAGAAGGAGCGTTGTTTCTATTCAAGGCGCAGATGTTCAACTTCAATAAATGGTACTCCTGTTTATCTAGTTACCCAGATACCTGCCAGATGTGGAGTGAGTAAAGAGTATATACTTGATATAGAAGTACGCTCAACTTCTGAGAAGATGATTCCTAGTTGCAAAAGGTGGGGGCTTACTTGGCATGTAACTAGGCAATAGAAGGTGCATATTAGAAATTTCTCATTTCGTTATAGGCTGCGGCATCCTAGAAAAGAAGTTCGTGAAACGGCGCGTAGAGAGTTAGTTGACCTCTATTTTAAAGTAAAAGACTTTAAAAAGGTAGCTGAGGCTTTTGGTATAACTGAACGGACAGTAAAGAAATGGGTTAAACTTTTAGCTGTAGAAAAAAAAGCAGGTTTTAGAAAGGAGATTGTTAGAGATTTTTCTAAAGCTCTACGTGGTGCTCTTAGGATAGAGACTAAAGAACATTTTCAACCTGCACCTAGGCCTCATAAACCTTTAGATGTCCCTCCTATCTTCGGGCCTCCGGGGGAGAAAGAAATTACACCTAGAAGATTAGCTTTCGTTTTGCATGCTCATCTTCCGTGGGTTATAGGGTATGGTAAATGGCCGCACGGTGAAGAATGGTTAGCTGAGGCGATTGTACATTGTTATATACCTATTCTTTATTTTATTTGGAGATTAGGAGAGCTAAATCATAGAAAATTACTAACTTTTTCTATAACTCCAGTGTTGGCTGCTCAGTTAGCGGATAGCAGGGTGAAAGGTATAGTTGATAATTATCTGGAGGCAAGACTTCATGCAGCAGCTAAAGGAAAAAAAATTCATCCTCTAGCAGATTGGTGGGAAGAAGAGTTGTGTTCTATAAGGGATAAATGGTCTTTTTTTGACAAAGATCTTATCTCTTTGATCTCTTACCTTGCTCGTAAACAGGTAATAGAAAGCTCTACATCTGTTGCTTCTCATTTGTACTTACCGCTTGTACATAGAAAAGAGACTATTAGATGGGCTTTAAAAGGTAGTTGCAAACTGCATAGACGTCTGTTTGGAATTGAACCTAAAGGTATATGGTTACCTGAATGTGCCTATAGGCCGGGAGGTAAATGGGTACATGAAGTAACAGGAGCTAGTGAGAAATACAGAGCTGGAGTAGAAATTTTTCTAGAGAAAGAAGGTTTGTTGTGGACAGTGGTGGATTCGCATCTTATATTGGGAGGAGAGCCTCTGGTTCCTTATGCTCCAGATTGGTTTTTGGAAGATAAACAACGCCATGGGATAGAACAGAAAATGATAGCAGAGATAAAAAAGCAAAGTTGGCTTTTGGCAAGACCTATTTTTGTAGGTAACTCAAATGTAGCTGTTTTTGCTCGTGAACCTCACACTGCTAGACAAGTGTGGTCTCGCTTTGTTGGATATCCAGGTAATCCTAACTATCTTGATTTTCACAAGCGTCATGAAGTAACAGGGTTGCGTATATGGAAAGTTACCGATCCTGAAGCTGATTTAGGAGATAAGTTGCCTTACTGGCCTAAAGATGCAGAGAAGGTAATAGAAGAACAAGCTGATCATTTTATAGACCTTGTTTCACACCTACCCGGATGTGAAGATGGTATAGTTACTTGCCCTTTTGATGCTGAGTTGTTTGGACATTGGTGGTATGAAGGTCCTAAGTGGCTAGAAAAGGTGTTAGAGAAAGCTTTAAAGGGTAATACCGTTATACCTACTACACCTCTTGAAGAACTTTCAAGGTCCGAAAAAAAACTAAAATTTAAGCTAAAAGAAGGTTCATGGGGAGAGGGAGGGGATCATAGAGTTTGGACAAACCCTAAGAATAGATGGATATGGTTTGCTTTAAAAGAAGCTGAGGAGAAAACTGTAGAATTTATAAGGAGTGGTAAGTTAAGTAAGAAATTAAAGGGTATGGCATTTAGACAACTACTTCTGGCTTCTGCTTCCGATTGGCCTTTTCTTATAACTATGAATTCTGCGGCTGAGTATGCAACTAGTAGGGTCAAACAACATTTGAAAAATTTGGATGATATATTATTTAATAATAAAATTGTTGCTGAAGACGACTTTGCACTTTTCCCTTTAGTTAGGAGATAACGATGTTTAACTCGAGAATTGTAGAAGAATTACACGTGCCAAAGGAATTTAAACGCATATACGATATAGCTTACAACCTGCGTTGGAGTTGGGATCGCGACTCGCAAATCCTCTTTTCTCAAATCAATGCAGACAGTTGGGCTATGTATCATAACCCTGTGGAAGTGCTAATTAACACAGATCACGAAAAATGGAAAGCTCTAAGCGGAAACGATACTTTTATTTCTTTGTACGGCAAGGTTTTAAACGATCTGGATAACTATTTGGCTAAAAGTAACAATCTAGAATCCCCCACAGTTGCATATTTTTCTATGGAGTACGGTTTACACCATTCTTTAGCTCTCTACTCTGGGGGACTTGGTGTTTTAGCTGGTGATCACTTAAAAAGTGCTAGCGACCTGGGTATACCGATAATAGGAATTGGTTTGCTTTATAGAAACGGTTACTTTCATCAAACTATAGATCAGTTTGGTAGGCAACAACACCATTACCCCTATTACGATTTTTATAGATTGCCGTTGAAGGTGATAGTTGACCAATATGGAAAAGATCTTTATATAGAAGTACCTGTAGGTGAAGAGAGTGTAAAAGTTAGGTTGTGGTTAGCTGAAGTAGGTAGAGTTAAATTAATTCTTCTCGATACCGATGTGCCTGAAAATCCTTCTCATCTACGTCCAATAACTAATATATTGTACATTGACAACAGAGAGATGAGATTTGTACAAGAGATGGTTATCGGTATAGGAGGGTTTAAAGCGCTTGATTTAATAGGTATTGATGTTGATTGTTTTCATATAAATGAAAGTCATTGCGCCCTTTTACAACTGGCTAGAATTGCAACTTTAGATGGTGAGATTAAGGATAGAATAGCTAATGTTGCTAGTAACACTGTATTTACTACACATACTCCGGTACCTGCAGGGAACGAAACGTTTGGTAGCGATATAGTAGGTAAATACTTGGGTCCGTGGTTGAAGCAGAATAGTTTAGATTTTACTGAAATACAGAATTTGGCTTCTTATAAAGACGATAAATGGAATTGGAATCTTACAGCTTTGGCCATAAGAACTTCCGAATTTGTAAATGGAGTTAGTAAGGTGCATGCTCATACTTCCAACGTTATATGGCGAGAACTTTTGGAGGAGACCAAGAAAACTATATTTCCTATAACAAATGGAGTACATTTGAAAACTTGGGTAGGAGAATCTGTGGATACTCTTCTAAATGAGCATGTAGGGTTGAATTGGCCTGAAGTAGTTTTGCGTTCTAAAGCTGAATTACTTTTAGCAAAAATAGATCTTAAATCTATCTGGCAAGCGCATATTGTACAAAAAAGAAATCTGCTTGCGTTTATAAAAAGAAGGTTGGTAAGACAGATCGCCAGACACGGAAGTTCGCCCTTTGATCTGAAGGCGGTTGAAGAGTTGTTGGATGAGAAGGCTATGCTCATAGGTTTTGCACGCCGTTTTGCTTCCTATAAAAGAGCTGGATTGATATTTCACGATAAATCAAGATTGCTTACTATTTTGAATGATCCAGAAAGGCCAGTTAAACTGATTTTTGCTGGTAAGGCACATCCTGCTGATATGGAAGGACAACAATTGGTACAAGATATTTTTTCTTTATCAAGAAGTAAAGAATTTCTTGGAAAAATATTTTTTATAGAAGATTACGATATGCGAGTTGCTAAAATGCTCGTTCAAGGGGTAGATTTGTGGCTCAATACACCTAAAGCACCTCTTGAAGCTAGCGGTACAAGTGGTCAAAAGGCAGCTGCTAACGCTATTCCTAATCTAAGTGTGGCTGATGGGTGGTGGGTAGAAGGTTATAACGGTAAGAACGGATGGATTTTCAGTGTTGATCGCAGAGAGGAAGAAAATAAAGATGAGAAGGATGCTGAAGAACTATACGACATACTTGAAAATGAGGTTATTCCTCTATATTTCAGACGTGACGATGAAAATTTTCCCAAGGAATGGGTTAAAATTATGCGTTGGTCACTTATCTCCTCCCTTACCTATTTCTCATCCGATAGAATGGTAAAAGAATACTACCACAAGTGTTACTTACCTGGTGTGAAAAAAAGAGACAACAAGCGTCTTAAATATTCACTTGCCAAATGATACACTGCCTGTAAATAGATTAAATAACCGCTTTAATAGTATAGGTGTCTCTTTTTCGTTTATATGAATTAAATTTGTATTAGTAGCTTAAAATCTGTCCGTTTATACGTTTTGCTGTAAGTAAAGGTATTCACTCAAAAGGATAACTTTACGTTTACCAATTTTGTGTTTGGATCGACCTTTTTATATTGCAATCCTTGCCTTAAAAGGTGGAAAACTTAATTTTACACCTTTAAGGAAAACTGTCTGTACTCTTTCTAACGGAGTGAGTGCAATTGTAAAAGTATCTATATTTGGGGTTTATTAATAAATCTTCTCCAGTTAAGGCAGATTATTCCTTAAACATTTGTTGTAAAATCCTTGTGGATATTAATTTATCTACGGAGCAACTTCGTACTTTTGGTAATTTGAAGGTTGTATAAAAGGTAGGAAGTTGATTTCGTCTAAAGCTCTGTCTGTTTTAGCGATAAAAGGGATAAAGCCGTAACTTAAAGCTTTATTTCTAAACTCGAGTATACGTGTAGTGTTCTCCGGCGAAACTGTCGAGTCATCTACGTAGTCCGTTACAAAGATAAATTTGCCAGATTCTTTTATTAAAGTAAGCCAATTTATTCTTCTGTCTACGAGAGATTGATTCACAGGGATAGTTTCGTAGTAAAAAAGATCTTCAACTCCCCAACCTGAGATAGTATTAAGTAGTGAACCGTTATAGTCGTAGTAGAGAATTTCTTCTCCGTTTTGAGGTACAACTATAAAATTGGGGTTAAGATTTCTAGCGTAATCGGCTATAGTTTTTATAAATTTTATCATTTCACCTGCAGCTTCGCTTTCGTCAATATAGAAACCTTCACCGTTGTTAGGATCACTCCAATAGTAAAAAGAATCTATTTTATCCAGATATACTCCTGAGAATCCTTGAAAGATAATTTTATTCAAGTAGGTAAGAATGATGTTTTGCCATTCTTCCTCCCAGTATTTAACTGCGTAATTACCTGGCCAATCTGGATTTTCTTTACCTAACCAATGTGGAGGTGATATGTTCCACTGATCATCCCAATAGAATCTGTAATCTTCAGCTTCTCCTATACTAAGATAGGCTAAAGGTATAACTCCGTTATCTGACATAAAGGAGATCTCTTGTACGCTGTATTTGCCTGCTTCCGTTCCATCGCGAGAGTAATCTATTATCGCTACGTTAAAACCTTGGGATACTATTTCGTATGGATCTGCATTCTGAAGTTGATATACAACCCTGTTTATAAGTGAGTAATCCGGTATATAACTGGTTAATACACTTGTTAACAAAGCAATTCCTACTTTAGCCACATATGGTAGTATAAAATAATTTTTGCTGTAAAGGTAAGTGCAAGGCGAGATAGGTGACTTTGCTTTTTTGAATAATTGGTTTGTGATTTACAGATTATCGTATTGGTAATAGCTGTGTCATGAAGGTAATTTCCCGATTTTAGGAGATAGTTTTGTTGGTGGGAAGAAAATTTTTTGTTATTGTTTTTTTGCTTATTTTTGTTGTAGTAATAGACACTTTTGTTGGTTCTACTGTACTTATAAACCCTCTTATCTTTTCGTTTAATGATAGGTCTATATTTAGTGAGTATATGTTTATTTTGAAAAATTTTAGAGTACCCAGAGCTGTAGCTGCTGTTTGCGCTGGTATTGCCCTAGGATCTGCAGGAGTTGTGTTACAGACTATATTTGCTAATCCTCTAGCAGGTCCTTACATATTAGGTATAAATTCGGCATCTGCTTTTATGGTAGTGCTTTTTATATTGATGGGTAGTTACTTTCCGCCGTTGAATAACTATTACTTTTCGTTGCTAGCAGCTTTTATAGGTGCTATGGCGATCTCCTTACTGTTTGTACGGTTGGCTGTATCTTTAGGAAGGGTAGTTTTGGTTATATTAGGGGTGCTCGTGGGCAATGCGCTAGGAGGGCTTACTACTATTTTGCTAAGCTTTGCTACTCCTGAGCAAGTGCAACTTTTTATATTTTGGACTTTTGGTACTTTTAGTGAGTTACGGTTAGAACAGGTACCTCTGTTTGTAGGAGTAGTAGCTGTAGGTGTAATAGCGCTCTTTACTTTGTCAAAACGACTTGATGTTTTATATCTAGGTGCGGAAAAATCTTTGAGTTTGGGTGTTACTCCTGTAAAGGTTAAACGTTTAGCGTTGTTTCTTACAGCTTTTCTTGTATCGGTAACAACTACTTTTTGCGGTCCTATAGCGTTTGTAGGGGTGGCGGTTCCACATTTGGCACGTGCTGTATTTAGAACCAATTCACATCTGATTCTTATCCCTGCATCTTCGCTGTTGGGAGCTGTAGTAGCGGTAGTTGCTGATATAGTGGCTAAAGTTCCTTTTTTTACCACTACTTTGCCTCTAAATTCCGTTTTAGCTGTTATAGGATCCCCTGTTGTAGCGTACGCTCTTGTTAAGTTTATTCCAAGTAGATAATTAACTATATTTTTTCTTGGACATCCTCTAGTCCTAAATCTAAGTATAGTGAATCTGTAAGTTGCTGTATTCGCAATCTATGTTGTTGTTCTTCTACAGCTTTGGAAAAGAAAAAACTTACAGCTATATTGGCAACTGGATCGAAGAAAGCCGAAGACGTTCTGTATCCGTTGTGTCCAGCTGTACGTTGGGAAGCGTAATTGGAAAACCTGAAGCTGCGTTCTGGTAGCTCGTTCCGTGATTGAAATGGAATAAAACCTAAACCCCAATCCAGGTAAGCTTTGAAGGTTTTATCGAAAAGGTTAACTCTTGCTCTTTGGGTGAAAGTTTCAAGGGTGCTTTTCCTGATAATTCCTTTGGTACCTCGCGATATTTTTAGTAATTCTTGGTAAAACAGACCTAACATTTTGATAGGACCCCATATTCCTGATGCGGGATTGGGAAAAACCAATAGTTCTTTTGGTGGTGCTGTAGTTTTGCTTTCTTCCTCTATGAATATAAGTTTTTTCTCTATCTTTTCGTACCTATCTTCCGGAATTCCTAAATACGCTTCTTCTATTCCGATAGGATCGAAAATATATTTTTTGATTAAGCTAGAAATAGGAGTTTTAGTTATGCGTTGAGCAATTTCAGCTAGTATAAACCAACTAGAACTCATATGATATCCAGCTGTTTTTCCTACGATCCACCGTGGTTCTAACTTTAGAGAAGATATGAATTCTATAGATTTATCCCAACCTAGTTTATACCATTTCTGTTCTAATGTTCTAAATCCTCCGGTATGAGTTAGAGCGTGTCTAATGGTTATTTTTTCTTTTCCCTTTTGAGCGAATTCTGGAATGAATTTGGCGATTGTGTCATCTATGTCTAACAACTTTTCTTCCCACAGTTTTGCTATAACTAGAGCTACTATAGGTTTACCCGAAGATAACCACCTTACATAGTTGTTAGAAGTTATTTTTCCTACAGCAATGTCTAAAACAATTTTTTTATCTGTTGCTACAAAAAGCTGTAATTTACTATCAGATGTTAGTTGTTTTATAGTGTTTGATAATCGAGGGAAACTAGGATCCTGAATCAACTTTATTGACCTCTGTTAGAGCATCTATCAGTAAATCTCTTGCTAAGTAAAGAAAGTCTCTTTCAGTTACTATACCTACAAGTTCGTTGTTACTTTCTACTACAGGCAAGCATCCTATTTGATTACGCCTCATAAGTTCTATAGCTTCTAGAACCGATGTTTTTGGTGATACTGTTATAATATCTGTTTTCATTATTTCTCTAACTGGTATTCCTTCATTTGGAAGGAAACCTTTATTTTTTGCTACTAACCTTAGTATAGATCTGTGAGTTACTAGACCTACCAATTTGTGGTCGTTTGTCTCTACAGGGACGTAACGTATTTTTCTCCAGTCCATAAGTGCTGCAACTAGATCAACCGTATCTTCCGCGTTTACCGTAAACAGGTCTCTGGTCATTATCTGAGCTACTGTTCTCACGTATAGTTTTGGTTTTTTAACTATTTTCTCTATTTTTTCCCATTCGTGAACAGGTTTGTCGGTTTTTTGATTTATAGTTATTCCTTTTGTTACGTATATAAGTCTTTCTCCTAGAGGATATTTGGTTGATAAGCCGTTATATGCATCTAGTATCCAATCAGCGCCTGTAATCTGTCTTTTTACCCTTTCCTCTACGATTCCCAGATAGGTATCTATATCTTCTTGGGCTATAGATCTGGCTTTAAGACCTTCTCTCGCCAGGGGAAGAAGTTCTTTAAGTATAAGCTCACCTGCAGGTACTATCTTTTTATCTAGCCAGGTAAGTTGAGCTTTAAGACCTAGTCTGGCAGCGGCTACAAAATTTTCTCTAACATCCTGAAATACAAATTTTTTCTTTACGTCCCCAATGTAATTCTGGAGTCCTTTTATCAAGCCGAACCAAAAGGCCGCATTTGCTACCTCGTCTACCACCGTTGGTCCTGATGGGAAAATACGTAGCTCTATTCTAAGATGAGGCTTTCCTTTGTATACACCGTAGCATGCTCTGTTCCACCTGTATACTGTACCGTTAAATAGAGAAAGAGCTTCTAACTTGGGTATTTCTCCTTTTTCTAATATATCCAACGGATTCTCTTTAACTTCTACAGCCAAAAGAGTTCTGAACCGGGCGATGTCTTCTCTGTATATTTCTAAAATTGATTCGTGAACCCAATCGCTGCCAAATCTTACGCGTGGAACTCTATCTCTAACCCCGAAACCTGGTAAACGAGTATCTATTGCTTGTTGGAATACAGCGATTCTAGTTTCACGCCATAACCTCTTTCCAAAGAGAAGAGGAGAGTTAGTGGATGCTGCCATAAGAGGAGCTGCTGTTACTTGAGAGAGATTGTAAAGATTGGCAAAGTTGGAAGGATCTACTTGGAAATGAACTTGGAAACTGGTATTTACACCTTCGATAAGAATATTATCGTGAGTTATAAATATTTCATCTGCACCTTTTAAGTAAAGAGTAAAACTACCACCTCTAAGTCTTGTCATAGCTTCGTTTATAGCGAAGTACCTTTTTAGAGGAGTCATGTTTTCAAGCGATAGATCAGACTTATCTATAGTAGGTAGTATTCCTACAAGTATGAAATCAGCATTTAACTCTTTTAAAGGTTTTTCAAGGAAAGATAATTGCTCTTTTAATTTTTTATGGAGTAGAGATAGACAGTTAGGTTGCCAATCTATAGGTTCTAGGTTAAATTCCAAGTTAAATAGAGCCAATTCAGTTGTAAAACGAGAATTTTCTAATTTTTCTAATACCTTTGTTCCTATAGGAAAGGGTTGGTAGTGTTTATCTATCAAAAAAAGCTCTTGTTCGGCTCCTATTCTGTGTACACCCTCTTCTAAAATGTTCTCCTCTAGCATTTTTTCCAATGCTAAAAGATCTGTTAAAACTGCTTTGGTAAACCTACGTATCATATCATCGGTTATCTCTGTTCTATCTATTTCTCTGCCCATGAGAACTCCTTTCTATATAGTGGCCCCTTGTTTCTTTGGCCTGTTTTAGGAAGGGTTTAGGAATAATTATATCGGCAGTTACCATGAGATGATCTGCTAAGGGAGTTGGATTTGTTAGGTAACAAGAAAAAACTAACTCTTTTGATATTAGTATCCAGTCTATTCTTCTAAATGGCATATGTATTGGAAATGTTGCTTTACCAGAGGAATAGCATTTTAGATTTAATTCTTTTGTTAGTAGTTTAAGTTCTTTGGCATCGTACTCGCAATTAAGATCTCCCATTACTATAAGCGGATGTTTGTTCTTTACAGATCTTTTTTTATTAAGAAACTCTATTAAAAGTTCTGTCTGCTTTTCACGTAGTTTGGAACTCCAAGGTGCTAGATGTAGAGATACTATATCTACTAATTTATATCCCCATTGAGGTATCGAAATTGTAGCAATTACAAATCCTTTTGTGTCTTTCCATGAAGTTGCGAATCTAACAGACTCACAATTGTAAAGCGGATATGATGATAAAATGGCTGCACCGCTGCTAACTCTTATTTTTCCTAATTTAAACGGATTGTGTAAGCCGTAGTAGCAGTTGTAGTTGCCTCCTAAAGAGGCTAAAGAGACTATATGGTTAAAATTACCACTCCATATTGAGGGACCATCGGCCTCTTGGAGAGCAATTATATCTATAGATTGGCGTTGTAGTTCGTATGCTATCCTAGATAAATTTTTTGCTACTTTCTCCTTTGTTAGGAATATTTGATGAGGATATACCCCCCTTCCATGGCCTATATTTAGAGTTGCTACTCTTAGGACTCTTTCCTTTTTATAACGTTTTTTCTTTGGTTTCTTTCTTCTTCTTAGATAGATCACAAATTTTTTGTTAGCAAACTTTTTTAACTTCATCTCGAAAAGACTACAGTTCCTTTCTTTATAGTCATAGCTACAGGGTTTATTCCATAGTGATATCCTAGATGCTTCAAACTTGGATACCTTAGAACTGTTATATCAGCTTGCTTACCTTCTTCTAAAGTTCCGATTCTATCTGCTATTCTTAGCGTATGAGCTGCATTCAATGTTGAAGCTGTTAATGCTTCTTCTATAGTTAGACCACTATATAAGACTGCTAGAGTTATAATCATAGGCATAGATTCTGTATATGAGCTCCCTGGATTACAGTCTGTTGCTATAGCTACTGGTATACCAAGGTTTACAAATTTTCTAGCTTGTGCATACTTGCTTCTTAAGAAGAAGGATGTGCCAGGTAGAAGTGTTGCTACAACTCCAGATTCTTTTAGCAATATAAGCTCTTCTTCTCCTGCAGCTGTCAAATGATCTGCTGATGCAGCTTTCAGTTTGGCGGCTACTCTTGCACCTCCCGAATTTACAAACTCGTCTGCGTGGATCCGGGGAACAAGACCGTGCTCTTTTGAACGAGATAGGATAAACTCGGCTTCCTCTTCGCTAAATACCCCGTTTTCACAAAACACATCTGCAAATTTGGCTAACTTTTGTCGTACTACCTCGGGGGTTATCTCGTCTACTACAATATCTATGTACTTTCTTCTATTGTTTTTGTATTCTTTAGGTACCTCGTGAGCTGCTAAAAGAGTAGGTATTATCTCTATAGGATGTTCTTCATCAGCGAGCTTTAAAGCTTGTAGTTGTTTGATTTCTGCTTCTAGACTTAAACCATAACCACTCTTAGCTTCGCACGTTGTAGTACCCCATTCTAGCATTTCATCTAAACGATCAATAACTTTTGCTTTTAACTCTTCTAAAGTTGCAGATCGTGTATCATTAACAGTTCTTAAAATTCCTCCACCTTTAGAAGCTATCTCCATGTAACTTATCCCCTTTAATCGTAGAGCGAATTCATCTTCTCTGCTCCCGTACCAAGGTAAGTGCGTGTGGGGATCGACAAAACCGGGTATCGCAGTACATCCCTTTAAATCTATAAATTCGGCGCTTGGTATGTTTCCTATACGTTCCAATCTCTCTTTGTGGGTACCAACAAATACTATTTTTTCTCCCTCTATAACTATTTCTCCATCTTTTATAGTTTTTATCTCTCCTTGCTTTATACCTCCTTTTGCTTTGGTACCTGTGGGAGTAGCAATTTCAGATATATTTGTAAGTATTTTGTACACCCTCACCCCTCTTCCCCTAACTTTAGGATATCACTACTTATCTCTAATGCTAACTTTTTCGCCCACCTTTCTATTACACTCCATTCTATATTCTCTAAAGTGTTTGGTATAGGAGTGTTTGCAGCAATATCTACACTGGCTAAAGCTTTTGCCAGTTGAAAAGGAAAATCTACTAAATGGGGAAATTTTTCATTCCACAAGGGTAATATTTCTGTCACTCTTATTTTATTATCTAGAAAGAACAGGTCTATAAAATCTCTACTGTCTAGCCTACTTACTAAGGCAGCTGCTTTTGTAAGAGTTAAATCTGCAATCGAAGCTACTTGGGTATCAAAATAGATATTAGGAGGATTTACAAGAGGATAGGGGAAATAATTTATTCGCAGTTTTACTGTTCCTTTTATTATAGCTAGCATATACCCGTTATAAGCGTCTATAACTTTCACAGAATCGTCTTTTTTCTTTATCTCTTCCAGTAATATTCGCCTTTGAGGAGAAGTTAATTTGTTTTTAAAACTCATAAAATCTAGATGGGTTATCTTGCGATGTTTTAAGTAAAGAGCAATAGCTGCCGAAGCTGTCAAGTAAAAGTTGGACGCCGAGAGTATAGGACCTACAGTTTTTAAGACAGTTATGGTAGTTTCATCTAAAGGATATTCAAATCTTTTCAACGTAAGCCTTCCTCCGTGTTTACCCTTTTTTTTATTTGATATTAACTTCACAAGATTTTTTGTTCGCGTTGATAAAAGTGGAGAGTATTTAAGTGCTTCCTTTAATTTTAATTGGTGTTTTTTTATAAAACTTGAGATTTCTTCTGATTTTCCTTCTTCTAATATTATTGCTAGGAAGTAGCCCTTAAACTTTTTAATCTGTTCCTTTCTGTAATGTAAGAAGTGGTAATTTTGAATCATCAGATATTAGGATAAAAAATTTTTCTATATTCTGCAAAAGTCGTACTTTTATTATCCAAGTTTATTATCC
>JALWYX010000072.1:32181-36377 GCA_027078415.1 Thermoanaerobaculia bacterium | reverse complement strand
GGGTATTGTTTAGTTCGCCTCTTTGATACCAGGAGATTTTATTCTCTTTAGTTTCTATACAGTCTTTTATTGTAACGTTACCGTTATCTAGAAAGGTTTCTGTACATTTTATATGTTTTGAAGATTGCAGTTTTCTTATTCCTTTGCCTACTATTTTACCTTGCCATTGTAAAATTTTTTTCTGTGGTGAGTATGATATCTGGGTGTCTGGATAGATAGAAAGTTTCCAACTGCTCCATTCTTCCCACTTCTCTAAATTTGTAAATAGCTCTTCTATTTTGCCATCTTTAACTGTGTTGCAATCTAACGAATAACTTATCTCCCAGCTGGATGGGAGAGTAAGCAAATAGATTGCCATTCCAGCGCTTCCTACAACAAGCAGAAACCACAGGTATATGTTCTGTTTATTCACCGATGTTAAAAGAATCCCAGTTTTAGTTTTGCTTCGTCGCTCATCATGTCGGGTGTCCATGGGGGATCAAACATTATTTCTACTTCGACGTCTTCAACTTCAGGTAATTTTTTTACGCTTCTTTTTATGTCTTCTATAAGTATATTTCCCATGCCACATCCAGGAGCAGTAAGTGTCATTTTTACTTTGACGTTGTATAAACCGTTTTCCTCCTTTTTGCTCTCCACTCCGTATATCAACCCTAAATCTACTATATTTACTGGTATTTCGGGATCGTAACACCTTTTAAGAATTGTCCATATTTTTTGGTCCAGATTGTCACCTTCCGGAATAGAGGTAGCTTCTTTGGGGACTTCCTTGCCTATAGCTGGTGCATCTTTACCTTCTATTCTTACCATCAATCCCCATGGTGTTATAGCTGTAAAATTGCCTCCTATCTCACGTAATATTCTTAAAGGAGTTCCTTCAGCTATTATTGTTTCTATACCGTCGGGTATCACAAGAGCTTTTATCTCTCTTTGAGTTATTACTTCTTCCATTTTTCCTATCCTTGAATGTTTATTCTCAAATAATTTTAACTCAGATCTAGTTAGTCTAAAATAGGTTGCATGGTAGTGTATATTGTCTTCTTTATGTTTGTTGTTTACGCTTTTGGGTATCTACTATATTCTCGTTACTTGGGGGATAAGATTTTTGATTTAGGGAGTCAAAGTACTCCTGCTCATAATCTTTTTGATGGGATAGATTACGTACCAACCAATAGGTGGGTTCTTTTTGGGCACCACTTTGCTTCTATAACGGGTCTTTCTCCAATGTTGGGACCTGCCGTAGCTGTTATATGGGGATGGTTCCCCGCTATGTTATGGGTGGTTATAGGTGCTGTCTTTATAGGATGTGTACACGATTTTGTAGCACTTGTTATGAGTGTTAGAAACAGAGGCAGTTCTCTAGCAGAGATTACTAACAATATAGTAAATAGACGTGCTAAAATGCTTTTTCATTTTTTTCTTATTTTTGCAATTGCCTTGGCGATGGGTGTATTTGTGTATGTTATAGCTGTTCTTTTCGCTATTACCCCAAGCTGGGATCCTAACAATCCTTTAAAAGATACAACCTCTTTTCCCTCTGCAGTTTTACCTTCGGCTGTTCTTATAGTTCTCGCTCTTATAGTTGGTTACATGTCTTATGTAAAAAAATTTAAGTTGCCTATTTTAATAGTTATTTCTTTTGGTATTGTAATGCTTTCTATTTTTTTAGGCCTAAAGTATCCTTTGTTAGGTTTTTCACGAGAAGAGTGGTTAAGTGTAGATCAGTGGATAATTGTGCTTCTTGTTTACTCTTTTGTAGCTTCTATACTTCCTGTTTGGAGTTTATTGCAGGCTAGAGATTTCTTAAATTCTATTCTACTTTATCTTGGACTTATTGGTTGCTATGCAGGGATAGTTATTTCAAACCCCGAATTTGCCGCACCGGCTTTGCGTTTAGGTGTAGAGGGTGCTCCTCCTATATTTCCGTTTGTATTTATAGTTATTGCGTGTGGTGCAGTTAGCGGTTTTCATGGAATAGTTGCTTCAGGAACGACTGCTAAGCAGTTAGATAAAGAAACAGATGCTCGTCCTATAGGTTACGGAGGGATGATTGGAGAGTCTCTACTAGGGCTCCTAGCGATTGTAGCGGCTACCTCAACGGCTCTTGTTGGTGGCGAAGATAAATCTAAATGGGTACTTATGTACGAGGATTGGGAATCTGTCCAAACTTTGGGTGCTAAATTAGGAATTTTTATAACTGGCTCTGCACGTTTTATCTCTTCTCTAGGTCTAAGTTTGGAGATATCTGCTGCGTTTATGGCTGTGATAGTGGTATCTTTCGCGTTAACAACTTTAGATTCTGCTACCAGGCTGTTGAGATTTAACCTTGAAGAACTAGCCAACTCTATAGGTTTAGGAAGATTGAATAATCGCTATTTTACATCTATATTTTCTGTGTTGATAATAGCTTTTTTTGCCTTCTTTAAGGTGAATGGTAAACCAGCAGGACTTATACTGTGGCAGTTGTTTGGAACCACTAACCAGTTATTGGCAGCACTTACGCTTATAGCAGCAACACTATTTGTTTATATGCGAAAGAAAAACGTTTTTCCTTTCCTGATTCCAGCCGTTTTAATGACCGTTAGTACAATAATAGCGTTACTTTATAATTTGAATAGTTTTTATAGTCAAAAAGAGTTTATTTTAGTTGCTGTAGGTATCGTTATTTTATTTTTGGCTGTGTGGCTTATGATCGAGATTTTGTTGGTGTTTAGAAGAATATGGGCCAAAGGATAGTAACAGGAATAATAGGAGTTATAGCAGCTTTTGCAGTAGCGTGGTTTTCGTCTGATAGTTTTTTTTGGTTTGTGGTGTTTGCTGTGTATCTGTTAGCAGCTGTTGAGTTTGCCGCTATTGTAGATAAGGTGACAGCTTCTTTTCCAAAGGTGTTTTTTCTTGTGACTCTTACTGTGGCAAGCGTTCTTTTGACGTATATTCTAAGTAAAGAGAAGATAACAGCTTACACTATACTAGCTTATCTAGTGTTGGTCGTGGTTTGTGGTGCTATTGGTGGTATTCTTGTGGTACGAGTTTCAGACAATACAAACAAATACAATTTGTTTTTAATACGGATATTAAACGGTGCTGTTCTTTCTTTTGCTTTGGTGTGGCTTTCCCTTCCTATTGCCACAACTTGGTTAGTATGGAAAAGCGGTTTTTGGCAATTGTTTCTGTTATGCGCAATTGTTTGGGTAGGTGATAGTACAGCATTTTTTATAGGACGGAAGTGGGGTAAAAGACAGTTTGCATCAACACTATCCCCTAAAAAAACTTGGGAAGGAGCTATAGCTAGCTTTGTAACTTCGTTGATTGTTGGTTCTGTCTGGAACTTTTTTTTCGAGGATTCATTTGTCAAAATTTTGTTCGTAAGTGCAATGACATCTATAGCAGCTCAAATAGGTGATCTGTTAGAATCTCTTTTTAAAAGAGCAGCGTTGGTTAAAGACTCAGGTTTTATCCTGCCTGGACATGGTGGTATGCTCGATAGGATGGATGCACTGATACTTGCTTCTCCTATATTTTATTTTTTGAGCGTTTTGGTTAGTTAGAATGGCAAAGAAAGTGCTAGTACTAGGATGTACCGGTACTGTAGGAGAAACTACTCTTAGGGTTATAAAGGCGTTTCCTGAACTGCTCTCTTTGGTAGGTGTAGCTGCTTATGGCCGTAAATTGAAAAGGCTAATTGAGATTGTAGAAGAGTTTAATCCTGTAGAAATAGCTATTAAAGATGACAATGCTCTTGATGAAGTTAAAAACGTTGTAGATGGTAAAAGAAGATTTTATTCTGGTGTAAATTGTTTGGTGGACATAGTGGACGAGACTGAAGCGGATATTATAGTTGTAGGAATAGAAGGTTCTCAAGCACTTATACCTGTGGCAAAAGCTATAAATAGAAAAAAAACTGTTGTAATTGCCAATAAAGAGTCTATAGTATTAGCTGGAGAGCTCCTTCTCCAGAAAGCACAAAAGTTGGGGGTTACAATTTATCCTGTGGATAGCGAACATTTCGCTCTCTTTAAGCTTCTTGAAAATTTAGATGTTAAAGCAATAAAAAAAGTATTAATAACAAGCTCTGGTGCTATATATGGTAAAGATGATAAAATAGATAAAATTCCAGAAAATTATTATATTGCTCCTAATCCACTTGATATTTCATTAGCCTTAGGACATGGTAAAAGAGTTGCAGAATTTTATTG
>JALWYX010000072.1:0-32171 GCA_027078415.1 Thermoanaerobaculia bacterium | reverse complement strand
TGTTAAAGCAATAAAAAAAGTATTAATAACTGCTTCTGGAGGACCTTTTTGGAAATTGAAAGAAGAAAACTTATCAAAGGTTACACCGGAAGACGCTCTTAAGCATCCTGTTTGGAGAATGGGCAGGAAGATAACTATCGATTCGGCTACTTTTATGAATAAAGCGTTAGAGATTATAGAAGCAAAATATCTGTTCAACTTGGATATAAACCTTTTAGATGCTGTAGTACACCCTCAATCTCTTGTTCACGCTGTGATAGAAACTAGCATAGGCGTTTCATTTTTCAATTCTTACTACCACGATATGGTTATACCTATAACTGCCGCTTTGGTACATCCCCACTGTTTGGAACCTCCAATTGAAGTAAGTTACGAGCTTGCTGAGAGCAAACTGGAGTTTTATTCTATACCGAGTTTTTTCAGGCGTCCTATAGCCTTAGCTAAGGAAGTGACAAAAAAGGGTGGTAGTTATCCTGCTGTCTTTAACGGAGCTAACGAGTGTGCTGTAGAAAACTTTTTGCAAAGAAGGTTGCGATTCGACAAAATATTTGATTTAGTTGAAAGTACAGTAGATTGCCATGAGGGTGTGGAAGTAAAAACTGTGGATGAAGCTATCTATTGGAATGATTGGGGTTATAGCAAAGCAAAAGAGCTTCTTGAAGAATGTTTTGGGTAAAGGTGGGGTATAGTGATCGAATTTGTAATAAATAGTGTCTCTTTTATATTTGTTATAGGAGTTATTGTACTTGTCCACGAGTTTGGACATTTTATAATTGCTAGACTGTTCGGAGTAGGAGTTGAAAGGTTCTCAATAGGTTTTGGACGTCCTATTGTCAAATGGAAAAGAGGCTCCACTGTTTACGCGATAGGGTGGCTTCCTTTAGGAGGGTATGTACAGCTGGAAGGAGAAGAGGAAAGCATCCCATCTCCTACAAGTTTCAGATCTCAGCCTAAGTGGAAGCAGATACTTATCTACCTTGCGGGCCCCGCTATGAATTTTATTTTGGCAGTTGCTTTGATATGGATATCTTTTGTCTTCGGTGTTATGTCGCCTTTTGTCACTAGTATATCAACTGAAGTTGGATGGGTGGAACCAGAGTCTCCTGCGGCAAGAGCAGGAATTGTACCAGGGGATAAGATAGTAGAGATCAACGCTGTTAAGGTAAAAAAGTGGCGGGATTTCTTAGCTGTTCTTCTGTCCAGTACCGATCCTGATCTGATTGTTAAGGTGGAGAGGGATGGAAAAATTGAAGATTTAAGGATAAAGGCAAAAATTATTTCTGAAGACGGTTATAAAATCAGATATTTGGGAGTTTTTCCAAAAATAATTCCCGTTGTAAAGAAAGTTATGGAAGGATACCCTGCACAAAAGGCAGGGCTTTTAGAGGGAGATAAAATATTGCAAGTTAATGGAGTGACCGTTTTTTCTCCTTCTGAAGTAGTAAAAGCGGTACAAAAATCTCCTACACGTACAACTGTGGTTGTGCAACGTAAAGGTAAAACGTTCGAATTTAAGATGGTACCTCGTATAGATAACGGTATTCCCAGAATAGGAATTGTAATTGGAATAGTTACCAAAATGAGGCCCATGGAGGCTTTGTTTGAGAGTATCAAATTTAACCTTTTTATTGTAAAAAGCACTGTAGAAGCCTTAAGTAGAGTAGTGACAGGTTATTCTGAAATAGAAGATTCTATCCAAGGACCTATAGGGATAGCTTCTCTGAGTGGAGAGGCAGCTAAACAAGGGATTTCATCGCTTATTTATTTTATCGCCTTGGTGAGTGTTAGTATAGGTATTTTGAATCTTTTACCTATCCCCGTTTTGGACGGTGGTCAGATAATGATACTTCTTGTAGAGATTGTAACGCGCAGAGAATTGTCAGACAATTTCAAAAAAGTCTTACAGTTACTAGGTATAACAGCGATAGTTATGATTATGGTATTTGCATTCCATGCTGATATAAAAAGGCTAGTAGGCAAAAATTCTCAGGATACTCCCATTACAGATAATGAATAGGCTTATAAAGGTTGTAAGTTCGTTGCTTTATCTTTTCGTGAATGTAATATTGTTTGTTGTAGTCTTTGTCTTGGCTTGTTATGTAAGCTTTACATATTTTGTAAAAAGCGGTAATGTTAGCGTTCCCGATCTGAGAGGTTTGGATTTAGACAAAGCAAGTGCGATTGCTCAAGATAGTGGTTTAAGTTTGAACTATAATCCTGAATTGGATAACTACTCCAGGGAGATAGAGAAGGATCGGGTACTTGTACAAGATCCCTTGCCTGGTACACTTACCAAAAAAGGTAATAGTATAGAAGTTGGTTTGTCATTGGGTGATCATGAGATAAAGGTGCCGTCTCTTAGAGGAAAAAGCTTAAATGCGGCTCTGGGTATCTTACGTAATAACGGAATATCGGATGACCAAATAGAGGTATTCAAAATTTACGATGATAATATCTCGATGAACCAAGTCGTTGCAACCAAACCAGCTCCTGGTGAGACTCTTAAGGTTGGAAGTAAGATAGCTGTATTTGTTTCTTTAGGTTCTCCAGGCCCGTGGTTGGTTATGCCTGAATTGATTGGAAAATCTATAGATGATGTAGAGAAAATGCTCAGACTATTAAATCTTTCTGTAGGTAAAATCACAACCGTTACTTATCCGGGGGTTGATATAGGTACCGTTGTAGGACAATTCCCTTTGCCTGGATACCCTGTGTACAAGGATACTGTTATTTCTATTATCGTTTCTGAGGGTGAAGAATGATTAAGGTATCGCCTTCTATTTTGGCTGGAGATCTGTTGAATTTTAGAAGTGAAGTGGAAAGGTGTAAGAAAGGAGGAGCTGATTTTATACATTTAGATGTTATGGATGGACATTTTGTCCCCAATTTAACTTTTGGTCTTCCTTTTGTGAAATCCCTCGCTAGAGATAGAATACTTCCTTTGGATCTTCATCTTATGGTAGCTAATACAGATTATGTATATGAACAATATCTTGCTTATCTAGGTAAAGATGATAGAATGGCCGTTCATTATGAATCTACCGTTCATTTGGATAGAGTTATAAATAATATACGTTTAAAGGGAGTTCAGGCCGGGGTTGCTATTAATCCCGCTAGTAGTATAGCTCTTCTATATCCTATAGTAGAGATAGTAGATTTTGTACTTGTTATGAGTGTCAATCCAGGTTTTTCCCATCAAAGTTTTATAGATTATACTTTTACTAAAATAGCTGAATTAAAAAGTAACTTTCCTGTAGAGGTGGAAGTTGATGGAGGGGTAAATGTGGGTAACGTTAAGCGTTTAGCTTCTTTAGGAGTAGAAGTAATAGTTGCTGGAGGGGCGGTGTTTACGGGAGGTTGTGTAGAAGAAAATATAAGGAAGTTGAAGGTAGCGGCATGCGGATAGGAGGAGTTATATTTTTTCTAATTTTCTCGTTATCGTCCTGTGCACCTAAAGAAGATGCTATTTTAAGGCTTTCTTCTAAAGAATCTTTTGAGATAGGTATGCAGTTTTTTAACAATCGAGATTTTAAAAAAGCTATCAAATATTTTCAGCATGCCTTTGAAGTTGAGCCTTATTCTTTGATTGGACAAAAATCTCTTTTGAAACTTGCAGATTCGTACTTTGAAATGGGTGGAGAAAAAAATTTAGAGTTTGCTACCAGGTATTACAAGGACTTTGTTAAAAGGTTTCCTACTAGCGAACAGATAGGATACGTTTACTTCATGATAGCGGAATCTCTTTACAAGAGAGTTTTACCTCCAGATAGAGATCAGTCACTTACGAGAGAAGCTATGGAAGCGTATGGCGAGGTTATAGTAGTAGATATAGAGGGAAAATATCGCAAATTAGCCGAGCAGCGTATAGAAGAATTACGCAACAGATTAGCTATGCATGAGTTTATAGTAGCAAAGTTCTATATAAGGTTTGGAGTACCGAGGGCGGGAATAAAAAGACTTCTTTATATTTTGGATACTTATCCTACGTTTAAGCATAGAGAAGAGATATATTTTCTGTTGGCTAAGGCTTATACCAAATTGGGAGAAGTAGAGAATGCTTCTGAGTGGAGAGAAAAGTTGAGTAGGGAGTTTCCTAAAAGTAAGCTAATAAGGAGGTTATAAAGTGTACAGATACTTGCTTGTGGTTTGCTTTATTTTTGTTAATTGCAGCGGTTACATGAGCTCCGATATGGATACTCTAAAGAATAAAATAGTGGAATTGGAAAAGCGTATAACGGTACTAGAAGTGGAACTTAAGAATTTGATGGTTAAAAGTGATGCTTTTTCTTATAAGGATAAAAAAGAGCTAAACAATGTAAAAGAGAAACCAAAGGCAAATGTTAGAGACGATATACAAAGAATAGATAAAGATATAAGTGTGGATCTTTCAGGATCTAACAAAGAAGTTGGGGGTTCTTCTGTAAATAATAGGGCAATAGAAAGTGAAAATATCGGTTTGCGGGGTATAGAAGAGCGTGGAGATTACCAAGAAAGAAATGCTAATGCTCTGTACGATAAAGGTTATCTCTTTTATAGACGAGGAGAGTTAAAAGCTGCTATAGAGGTTTTCGAGGATTTTGTTTCTAGGTATCCTAAGCATAACCTGGTAGACAATGCTTATTTTTGGTTAGGTTCGGCATACTGCAATCTTAAGCAATACTCTAAGGCTATTTCTTTTTTTGATAAGGCTGTTGAACTCTATCCTAACGGTAATAAGGTTCCAGATATTCTTCTTAAAAAAGGAGATTGTTTGCGCGATATGGGCAAAATGGACGAGGCTAAATATTTTTACAGGAAAGTAGTAGAAAAGTATCCGAATAGCGGAGCTGCATTTATAGCTAGAGATAGATTAAAGTAAAGTAGAGAATATCTTTGTTGTTATTTCACGGAATTTTCTTGCATATAAAGTTTGGTTATTTTTTAGAAGATCTCCTCCTATAAGGAGTATGCTATCTTTACCGTAGATAGTAAGGGAAGAGTCTAAGGATGCTATTTTCATACCTCCTGCTGGTACGGGAACGGAAGGGTTTGGATGAGAGCGTAGTTCAGCTACTATTTTTTTTATAGCCGTTCTGCTAATAGGAAATCGTCCCTTGAAGTGAGGGAATATCACAGCATCTGCGCCGTATAAAGGAAACAGTTGTCCCCATACAACTTCGGGTTTTAGTCCTGCATTCCACATACACCATCCGGAGAACGAAGGATGTGCCATTATAAAGAAATTGTAATTTTTGCTTATCCATAGAGTTGTTGGTAGTCCGATCAAAAAAGGTGCTACTAATATACCTTTTACTCCTATTTTTTCTAGATAATCTAATTTATCGATAAGCTCTTTTCCTGTTCCCCATATATGGGGGAAATATAAAGTTTTACCTCCGCTAATTTCTTGAACATTTTGATGGATTTTTTGTATTCGTGTTTTAAACGGTGAGGTTGGGGGATCGAATAGGTTGTGATCATCTTTTATTATCTCTATCCCTCCTTTTGCCAAATTCTTTGCTAGCTTTACAAGGGTGTTTAGAGGAGAACCTACCGGTTTTATAGCTGTTGCTAGAATCGGGAACTCTATATTGCCAGTGTGCTTTCTGATTGTTTTTAACGAACTTTTGGGTCCCAATCCAAATTCTTCGTATATCCTATGAGGTATATATATCTTTTCGATAGCTACGTTTTTAAACATGTAGTAGTTTCCTGTTAATAGGTTTAGTAGTGCAGTAGGAGATTTTGATAGGTGATTTGTGGGGTATTCGATTGTTACCCTATTTTTGTATATTTCTGTTATTTTTCCTACTATTTTAGTTTTTATATCTGGAGTTATAAGTTCATTGGGAACTTCTACGCTTTGTTCAATAGCTAGCTGCTCCGCTGTTGATATCTTTAGGGCTCCTTTGATCTTGTACTTTATTTTTATCATGTTTTTCAGATTATACTTTAGTATAAAATTCCCTTATGAGTACAATTCGCGGTACTACTGTTGTTATGGTAAGAAGGGGGAAAGTTGTATCTATTGCAGCTGACGGACAGATAACTTTGGGAGATATTGCTATTAAGCAGGGTACAAGAAAAGTTATGCGTCTTGGCAAATACCCAGTTATAGTTGGTTTTGCCGGTGTTGGTGCAGATAGTTTGGCTTTAGTTGCAAGGTTAGAGGATAAGTTGGCAGAGTTTGGTGGGAGTTTACGTAGGGCTGTTGTTGAGCTAGCTAAAGAATGGAGAACCGATAAAGTGTTAAGACATCTTGAAACTTTTATGGTTGTTGCCGATGTTGAGGATAGTTTTCTAGTATCAGGTAGAGGAGATTTGATAACGCCAGATAAAGAGGAGGGATATGAGATAATTGCTATAGGTTCTGGAGGTCCTTACGCTTATGCGGCGGCAAAAGCTTTGACTCGTTACACAACGATGAAGGTGCAAGATATAGCAAGGAGGGCTCTTGAGATAGCAGCAACTATCTGTATTTATACTAACAGCAATATAACCGTAGAATGCTTAGGAGGTGATGAGTGAATGTTAACTCCTCGGGAGATAGTTAAAGAACTTGACAAACATATTATAGGGCAAGTAGAAGCTAAAAAAGCTGTAGCTGTTGCTTTGAGAAATAGGTGGAGGCGTAAACAGTTGCCTCCTGAGGTAGCTGCTGAGATAATACCTAGAAATATTCTTTTTATAGGTCCTACAGGCGTTGGTAAAACGGAAATAGGGCGACGATTGGCTAAACTTGCGAATGCTCCATTTGTAAAAATAGAAGCCAGTAAATTTACCGAAGTCGGATACGTTGGTAGGAACGTAGAATCTATGGTGCGTGACCTTGTAGAAGCAGCTGTTTCGATGGTTAGAGAGGAGGAGAGAACTAGAGTTAGACAAGCAGCGCGTTCTAGAGCTGAGAGAGAAATTGTAAGGCAATTGGGTATACGTATGGGTGTATCGGAGGATCTTCTTCTAGAGAGGCTTAGGAATGGCTTTTTAGATGAAGAGGAAGTTGATATAGAAGTAGAAACACACTCTTTTCCTAGCTTTGAAATGATAACTCCTCAGGGTATAGAAGAGATAGGTATAAATTTTAAGGATTTGTTTCCTGGCATTTTTGGAGGTGGAAGAAAAAGAAGTTCCACTTTTAAGGTTAAAGATGCGTTAGAAATTTTAGAGAGAGAAGAAGCGGATAAGATGATAGATCGTCAAAAGATTGTTCAAACCGCGTTGAAAAGGGCTCAAGAAGAAGGAATTATTTTTATAGACGAGATAGATAAAATTGCTGGTAGGGAAAGTGGCATTGGTCCTGACGTTTCTCGTGAAGGCGTCCAAAGAGATCTTTTACCTATAGTAGAAGGTACCACGGTAGCTACCAAATACGGTCCAGTTAAAACGGACCATATATTGTTTATAGCAGCTGGTGCTTTCCATGTAGCTAAACCTTCAGACCTGATCCCGGAATTGCAGGGTAGGTTTCCTATACGGGTGGAGTTGCAATCTCTTAGAAAGGAAGACTTTGTCCGAATTTTGCTTGAACCTAAAGCTTCTCTGGTAAAGCAGTACAAGGCTCTTATGGCTACAGAAGAAGTAGAACTGGAATTTACAAAGGGAGCTATAGAATTAATAGCCGAGTATGCTTATGAAATAAATAAGAAAAGTGAAGATATAGGAGCTCGTCGTTTGCTTACGGTTATGGAGAAAATATGTGAGGAGCTTTTTTTTGCTGCTCCTGAAATGAAAGGTGTAAAAGTTGTAATAGATGAAAATCATGTTAGATACTCGTTGGAGAAGTTTGTTACTGCGGAAGATACTTCCATTTATATGCTTTAGTGTATTTTATACGTGTGGGAAAAAAGCTCCTCCTATGCCTCCTTTGAGTTTGAAACCTCAAAAAATTGAAAAGTTGGAGCTATTTCAGAGAGGATGGAACGTTATAATAATTTTTGATTTCCCCCAAACCACCATCTCAGGTTTACCTATTAAAAAGTTAAGTAGCATAGAAGTTGTTTGGAAGTTTATTAGGGATTTTGTATCAGGCTCGAGAGTGGATATCCTACAGTCAGGTCAATCTAAAGAGATCGAAGGAGATGAGATATCAAAGTTAATAATAGGGGAAAAACTCTTTGTTCCTTTAAAGATTGAAAGAGAATGGGTAGAAGGTACGCTATTTTTAGCTGTACGTGTTAAAGCAGGGAAAGAATGGTCAGATTTATCGGAAATTGTAAGAGTTTATATCGTTGAACCTCCGCCGAAAATTGTTTCTCTCTTTTGGGAGATAAGAAAAGATGGTGTCTATCTAGAGTGGGTAAGGGAAGATGAGGGAAAAATACGTATATATAAAAGTACTACAACTAGATTTGGAAAAGAGATTGAGGTAGTTAGCAAAGACAACTTTTTTTTAGATAGAGATGTGGTGGATGGAGGTTCCTATTATTACGCAGTTTCAAGATCTATAGAAAAGGAACGGGAAGGGGTTTCTTTTTTTGTGGAAAGCGATCTTAGTGTCACTGATCGTATAATATACAAAGATATTTTCCCACCTTCTCCTCCACAAGTAAAAGCTATCTATTTGGGTGAGGGACGTGTAAAGGTGAGTTGGTTAACATACGATAAAGACGTGGAGAGTGCAATAGTATATAGAAAGTCCGCGGTTGATGAAGTTTGGAATAAGATAGCTAATGTGGATAGAAAAAACTACTTTGTAGATGAAGGGCTTGGAAGAGGTATGACTTTTTTCTATAAGGTAGCTCTTGTGGATAGAAAAGGTAATAAAGGGGAATTTTCTTCTCCGGTAAAGGTTTACATAGAATAGATGCTGTATCTTTTAAGTGGTGCTGGAAACCTGTTTTTGGCTGGAATAGGATTTGAAAACCCTCCTTTCGATCTTAATTATTTACGTACACCTAGGGTGTCACTAGGTATAGATGGTTTTTTCTCTATTATTCCTGATAAGGATGAATATAGACTTATTTACTGGAATAACGATGGTGGCAGAGCTAGCCTTTGTGTAAATTCGGTAAGGTGTGGTGCGAGACTTATAAATTTTTGTTTTGGAGATAGCGGGGAGTTTATTATTGTTACTGATAATTTTCGCTTTTTTGTTGAAGATGCATCTTCTAGTAAAGTTTCGATAGTTTTCTCAACTTCTATTTTGCGTTCGGTAGAAAAGGTGGATGTAGCTGATAATAACAGAAAGTGGTTTGTGGATGTTGGAGTTCCTCATCTTGTAGTGTTGGTTGACGATCTTAATAAGCTTAAGAATTTAGATTTAGAAAAGGCCGGCAGATACTTGCGGAATCACAATGCTTTTTCTGCTACTTCCGGTACAAACGTAAACTTTGTTCACTACAGAGATGATGGCACGCTTTTTATAAGGACCTATGAGAGAGGTATAGAAGGGGAAACACTAAGTTGTTCCTCTGGAATAATTTCGAGTTGGTTTGCGTTAAAGAAAAGTCAGCTTGTTTTTGGAGAAAAAATAGGAATAGTACCATCTAGTGAAATCGTTCTTGAGTTGGAAGAGGTGGGTAACGATATGTTGAGGTTAAAAGGTGATGCTAGGCTATTAGCTAAGGTCGAAGTGTGGGAAGATCTCTTTTTGTGGAAAGGAGGTTAACGATGATAGTGCGTACTTCAGAGTTTGAAGGGTTTGTTGTGTGTAAATTGAGCGGAGTTATTCGACTTGGGGAGAGTGCTAAATTTTTTGCTGATACTTTGGAGAGATATTTGCAGGAAAGCCGAGAAGGTGTGATTGTAGATTTTTCCGAGATCAATTACATAGATTCTACAGGGATAGGAGAGTTGGTTGGATATCTAGAAAAGTTTAAAAGAGAGGGGAAAAAACTTATATTGGTTAATCCTTCAACTAGAGTGAGAAAGTTGCTGGAAATGACAAGGTTGGATGAAGTGTTTCCTATATATGAAAATCTGGAATCCTTTAAAGCTGCTGTTAAGTAATTCTGGTAAGTTAATCGTTTTTGTTGGTTTTATAACGGTGTTTATAGTAGGGTGTAGCGTTGTTAACCCAGAATATAAGGTGGTTTCTCCTTTGGTTGCATTTGAAATTATAAGAGATGGAGGTGAGCAGGTTAAGATTATCGATCTTAGAGATGCTGCAAAATTTAGAAAGGGTAGGATATATAACGCTCTTAACATTCCTCTGGAAAGCTTGGTATCTGAAAAAGTCAACCTAGGTTACATTAAGGGACATACTTTGTTGGTGTATTGTGACAACGAGGATTGCACCAGGAAAGGAGCTGAAATATTAGTGTCTCTTGGCTTTTCACACGTGATTGTTATAGAAGGTGGTGTAAAATCTTGGACAGATGAAGGGCTAGGGTTAGTCCGGTAGGGTGGTTAAAATTATTCTGTTGTAGGAAAGTTAAACCCAATTAAACTAAATAATTGTACACATCTAGATGGTGAAGATTGTATTTTTGTTTATGAGTCGTATATTTTATATGAGAATAAATCTTACATAGGTTAAGTAGAAGTACAATTTATCTCCTTGAATTGAGACGCAGTAAAAATACTTTTGAGTTATTTGTTTTACTGTTTCTTCCTATAGTTAATATAAGTTTTATTTACTTGCATCTATGTGGTTTTGTATGTATCTTGGTTTTTGGTAGTTTTTTTATTTAACATGTTTGTTGGCCATCTAGGTTTGTTTTTTTAACACCGAAGAATGCTCTTTAAGCGTAGAGATTCTTTGTACTAATTTTTCATAATATATATCAGTTTTACGTGTGGTGGTATATGGTTAGCAGTTGTAGCAGATGCTGTATGTTTATGTACTGGAGAAGAAACCCAGGCGTCTGTATCCCTATCTGTTCCTACACTTCCTCCTTTGGCGCTTCCGATAGATATTGCGTGCGAATGGGAAGAGGTGCCTCCTGTTACTCCTATTTCGTTAAATGCTGCTGTGCCCATTATAAATTTGTCTCTTAGGTCTGGTGTTTTTAATCCTGTAGGTGTCAGTCGTCCGTCACATATTGTCCATCCCTCTGGTACTTGAGGTCCATAGAATGCTACTATTGTACCACTGGGTACTCCTTGTTCAACTATGGGTTGTTGTATAGGTTGTTGCTGCTGGGGTTGTTGTACTTGGTAGTTTTGTGTGGGCTGTGTGGTCGGTTGAGGTTGTATAGGTACTTGTGGTTGTCGAGAACAAGAGATTACGACAATATATAATCCAACGTATCTTGTAAAAGATGAGAATCGAAATCTGTTTTTGTAACAGAATTTAACGTTTTTCGCCATTTTTTACTACCTCTTCTGTTTTTAAAAAAATTATACATATGTTTTACTATTTTGCTATGGTGGACGTTTCCAGATTCTCGTTCTATATAAGATATAGCTCTATTTAGAAATTGATGAGGTGTGGGAGGGACAAAATTTGGGTTGTACAGCGTTTCTAATTCGGTAAGAAACCAGGGGTTTTGATAGATAGCTCTACCTATCATTACCCCGTCTACGTGTAAGAGGTGATTTCTGATTTCTTCTACACTTTTTACTCCTCCATTTAAAACTATTTTTAAGTTGGGGAAAATTTCTTTGATTTTGTACACCATGTGGTACTGGAGTGGTGGTATCTTTCTATTTTTTTTTGTATTTAGCCCCAAGATTGCCGTTCTGGAATGCAATATAAATTTTTCTGCTCCTGCTCGTGCAGCTGTTTCGATAAAGTTGACCACTTTTGCTAAGCTCGCTTTTTCTCCTAGTCCTATTCTGGTTTTTACCGAGATTGTTGTATAGGGAAAATTTTCTTTTAATGTTGAAACTATCTCTGCTACCGTTTTTGGTTTGTTGAGTAATACTATTCCATATTCTCCTTTTTGAGCTGCTTTGCTGGGGCAACCACAGTTTATATTTATTTCGCTGTATTTAAAATTTTTAATTTTTTCTACAGCGGGGGCAAGATTTTTTCTCGAAGGAGTTGCTATTTGGAGAGCCACAGGCAGTTCTTCTTCGTTAAATCCAAGGATAGTGTCTGGATTTCCGTAGATTATAGAGTTTACGTGGATCATTTCTGTGTAAAGAAGAATAGAGGGTGAAAGTATTCTAGCTAAAGATCTAAAATGTCTATCCGTTTTACCTACCATAGGAGCTACGGAGATCTCTTTTTGCATCTTTAACTGATAAATGGTGGAGCCGAGGGGACTCGAACCCCTGACCTCTTGAATGCCATTCAAGCGCTCTCCCAACTGAGCTACGGCCCCTTTAGAATTGCTTAAAACCTACGGTATTTCATGATATTTCAATTTTTAAGGTAGGTCAAGACGGGAGTATATGGTTTAACGGAGGAGATCCTTGTTTGTAAAGAGTAGTTCTTAATAGTAAATTTTTAAGTTGTTTCTAGGTTTTCTCGTTGTTTTTATCTCTTGACAAGGTATAGTTATTGCGTGTATTTTAGTGTATATGAAAAATTAAACCAAGGGAGGGGGGGAAGTGTTTTTTGGAAGAAGGGAACTTGTAGGATGTGACATAGGAAGTTACGCTGTTAAAGTTGTCGAATTGAAAGAGAAGAAGGACGGTTATCACCTTCTTGCTGTAGGTAAGGAGGTGCTGTCTCCGGAGGTTATAGTAGATGGTGCGATAATGGATTCTTCTATGGTTGTAGAGGCTGTTAGAAAATTAATAGGTGAAAAGAGAATAAAAAACTCTAACTTTGCTATTTCTGTTTCGGGGCATTCAGTTATTATTAAAAAGATAGCTGTTAAAGTTAATTCTCCTCAAGATTTGGATGAGGCGATTAGGTGGGAAGCTGAGCAATTTATTCCTTTTGATATAAGCGAGGTCAAACTCGATTATATTCCGCTTGTCCCAGAAGGTGCGGAGCCTGTGGGTGATGTTGATGTTCTTCTTATAGCTGTAAAGCAAGATAAGATAACAGACTACGTTTCGGTGGTTGCGAGGGCTGGTAAACAGGTTAGTGTTGTTGATATAGATTGTTTTGCGGTACAGAATTGTTACGAATACAACTACGGGATAGATCCAATGAAAGTTATTGCGTTGGTAAATATAGGTGCTTCGGTTACAAATGTTAACATTATTTCGAGAGGAGAGACTGTTTTTTGGCGTGATATTTCTGTAGGAGGAAGGATGTTCACTGAAGCTTTGCAAAGAGAATTTAATATGACTTATGAACAGGCTGAGGCTTTAAAGTTGGGGGAGAATGTAGGTGGCAGAACCATCAAGGATGCCAAGAGAGTATTTAGTAAGGTTGGTAACGATTTGGCTAATGAGCTCAAAAAGACTTTCGATTTTTTTGCAACTACAACTGGTGAAGGTCCAATAGATGAAATTGTTCTTTCTGGTGGGGGTGCGTTAACGCCCGAGTTGCCTGATGTTTTGGGTAAGAAGTTGGGTGCACAGGTGAGCGTTATGAATCCTTTTAGGAACGTGTATGTAAAGGAAGGTAGTGAAAGTGAAGAGGTGACTCGTGAAGCTCCGAGTTTTGCTGTGGCTGTTGGTTTAGCTTTAAGGAAGGGAGGGGAATAATGATTAGAGTTAATTTGCTACGTGAAGGTCCTCGTACAACTCCTAGTGTTAGAGGAAGAGGAGGGATTAGTGTTGGCGAGGTATTGCTTTTTGTGTTTGCTCTTATAGGTTTGCTTGTTGGGGTTGGATGGTGGTACGTTAATTCGTCGACTATTGAGGAGCTGGATGCGAAGATAGCGGAGTTAGAAGAGGAGAAGGCTGCGTTAGAGCCTTTTATTAAAAAGAGTGAAGAGTTGCGTAAAAAGAGTGAGGAGCTTAAGCGCAAGATTTCTATCATAAAGGAGCTTAAGCGTAAGCAGGTAGGGCCTGTGAAGATTATGGATGCTATTAGTAGAGCCGTTCCTGATCACTTGTGGTTGGATGGCATGTCTGTTGTAGGGAGTACTATAGAGTTAAGAGGTAAGGCGTTTAATGAGAATGCGGTGGCAAATTTTATAGACAATTTGAAGGACGTTACAAAAGAGGGTGAGTTATCTGAGTCTATAGAATTTATGGAGCCGCAACTAAACAGCTTAGTGTTTAGTGGAGGTGAGAGGGTCTATAATTTCGTTATGAAGGTTCCATTTAAAATTAAGTATCCTGGTGGTGAAGGTGAAGAAGAGGAAATGGGAGAGGAAGCACTATAGAGGTTGTGTTGTGGAAGGAAGGGAGGTGTTAGAAGATGGGACTGATGGATGATATAAGAGAGCAGCCGTGGCAGGGGGCTGTGTTGGGTGTAGTTTTGGGAGGTTTTATAGTAGGTGGGTTGTACGTATTTAAGATAAAGGAGCAAAAAAGGGTAATTGAAGCTAAAGAAAAAGAGGTAGCTAAGCTCCAGGAAGAGGTAGAGAAGGGTAGAGCTATAAAGGCTGAGTTGCCCGCTGTTGAGGAAAGGTTGAAGACTTTGGAAAAAGAGTTAGCGAAACTTATAGAGATTATGCCTGCTGAGATAAACATGGAGTTTATACTTCGTGACTTGCGGGCTATAGCAACTCAGGGTAATTTGCATATTTTAAGGCTAGATGTGCGCGATGAGATATCACACGATTTTTATAAGGAGATTCCTATGGAGATAGCTATGCAGGGCACCTACCATAATTTGGCTGTTTTCTTCGATAAGTTGAGTCGTTTCCCAAGAATAATTAACGTTGATGAGTTGAGAATTGGGGCGTTTAACCAAGGAGGATATACTATTTCTGCTACTTTTAGAGCGAAGACTTTCAGGTATGTACCTATGGAAGAAGGTGAAGAGGGTGTTGAGGAGTTGTAAGGAGGTTGATTATGTATAAGGTTTTTGTGGCCTCTGTCTGTCTTTGGATGCTGAGTGGTGTGGCGATCTTTGCTCAGGAAGAGAGTGCAGATGAGGATATGGATGTTAAAGAGTCGGTGGTGCAGGAGGGAGAAGTTCCTTCAGAGGAGTTGAAAGATATCGAGAAAATATTGGAATCTAAAGACGAAATATATGCTGGTGGTGGAGTAAGTTACGATCCTGCAGGTAGAAGAGATCCTTTTGTCTCCCTTCTAAGACCTGCTCCTGAGCAGGTTGCGAGGATTAGGCCTAAAGGGTTGCCGGGGGTATATATTAATGAAGTGGATATAAAGGGTATTTTTAATTGGGGAGGTCAGTGGGTTGCGTATATAGAGGTTGCAGGTGGTGAAAAAAGCTATATAATCAGGATCGGAGACAAGTTGTTCGATGGAGAGGTGGTAGAGATAAGCAAGAATGAGGTTGTCTTTAAGCAGCGTATAGAGCAGCCAGGTTCTCTTAAGCCTTTTAGGATAATTAGAAAAGCTTTAAATCGAGGTAAGAATGAGGAATGAGGAGGTGTAGGGATGCTGAAAATAAGTAGAAATATGTTGGCTCTGCTGGGAGTTGCTCTCTTTGGGAGTATGCAACTTTCTTCTGTTGAGTGGACTAAAGATGCTCCTTTTGTAAAGAATGTTGCTAAAGAAGGGAAAAAGGCTAGTAAAATAGAGGATTTTTATGTAATTAAAGTTTCAGATGACAACGTGGTTGTGGTTGTTAGAGCTGACGGTAAGCTTGGTTACAAAGCGTTTTTTGTGGATGATCCTCTAAGGTTGGTTGTCGATTTTGATAATGTTGATTTTGCTTTGCCGAGAACAGAAGAAGTTGTAAACAGCGGTTTACTTGAAAAAGTAAGGTTTGGTTCTCATGTAGAAGAAAATTCTAGGGTTAGGATGGTGGTTGATTTGAAGGTTCCTGTGGAACCTCTGTTTGTTGAAGATGGATGGCTGCTGAAGGTTAGCTTAAAGTCGTTGAATAGAGACGATGTGACTAGTGTTAAGGAGACGGTTAGTGTAAATGCTACTGTGGAGGAGAGAGAAGATATTGTAGGTGTGGAGGTAGAGCTGCAGGAGACAGATAGAAAAGAGGAGCAACGTTTTTCGTCAGAGTCTCCTCTTACTTCGGTTGAAGCTTTCGAGATGGCTCCTGAGCCGCAGAAAGCTTTAGATGTTTTAAAAAAGCAAGTGGAAGCTGCTACAAGTGGTGCGGAATCTTTTGAAGCTCAGGACGTTACACGGGAGGGAAAGAAGTATTTTGGTGAGCCTATTTCTCTTAGTTTAAGAGAAGCGGATATAAAGGAAGTTTTGCGTACTTTTGCTAAGATAAGTGGTCTTAATATAGTTGTGCATCCCGACGTTGAAGGTGAGGTTACCGTTGAGCTAAACCAGGTTCCTTGGGATCAAGCTTTGGAGATCATATTGAAGTTAAACGATTTAGGGTATGAGATGGAAGGTAACGTTATGCGTATAGCTACCAGAGATAGATTGGCTGCCGAGGCCGCAGCTGAGGCTGAAGCACGGGCTGCAGCTATATTGACCGCTCCTCTAAAGACCGTTTTAAAGAGAGTTAGCTATGCAAGTGCTTCGGAGATTGCGAGTGTTTTGCAGGCAGGAGAGACCTCTATTCTTAGTGAGCGAGGTTCTGTTATAGTAGATGAGAGGACCAATACCCTTATTATCAAAGAGCTCCCTGAGTTTGTAGATACTGTTCTAGCTGTTGTTGAGCAGTTGGATGTTCCTGAGCCTCAAATTCTTATAGAAGCTAGGATAGTAGAGACTACCAAGAGGTTTAGTAGAACTCTTGGTATTTCTTGGAACACAAGGGCCCTTGCAGATATTCAGCACGGTAATACCACAGGGCTTATATTTCCCAACAATTACGATATATCTGGTGGAGTCAATTTGTTAACTGGAGGCCAGAGTGGTGTTTTAGGTATAACTTTGGGTAATGTACTTAATACTTTTCAGTTGGATGTGTTTCTTCAGGCGGCAGAAAATGATGGTCTTATAAATATACTTTCAGCTCCTCGGGTTACTACTGTTAACAACTATCCAGCTTATATACAATCTGGATTGCAGATACCTATTCAGACAGTTGCTAATAACACTGTTACAACCCAGTTTGTAAATGCTACTCTAAGGTTGGATGTTACTCCTCATGTAACAGCTGAGGGAACGATTTTAATGGATATAAGGGTTTCTAAAAGGGAACCTCAATTGGCCTTTGCGGTAGCTGGTGCTCAAAATGCTCCTATAAGGACTAGAGAAGCTCAAACGAGGGTTATAGTGAAGGATGGAGGAACTACAGTTATAGGTGGTATCTATGAGATTACAACTGAAGATGGACAAGATAGGGTTCCAGGGTTGAGCAATATACCCTTTATAGGGGCAATATTTAAAAATAAGCGTATTAGCGATGAGAACAAGGAGCTTCTTATATTTATAACTCCACGAGTTGTAAAAATTTAGGAGGGGAGAAAGATGGTTTATAGCAGAAGCCTTATAAAAATAGGGTTGGTGGTAAGTGTGGTTTTTTTGTTTGGCTGTTCTAGGATTGATCGAAGGGATAGCGGGGGCGTTGTTCTGTACGTATCAGATTTTAGTGCGGTTACTCAGGTGCAGGCTAATCTTGGACAAGTTCCAATGTTTGAGACTTTGTCTTTGGCTAGTAGGGTGCTTGATCCTACTGCGGAAACTACACCTGCGATGGATATTATTCTTAGATTTTTTAAGGTTGAGTGTAAGAGGATCGATGGAGGTTCGATGCATCCTGCACCTTTTATAAGAGGAATAACTGGAACTGTTCCAGCAGGTGGTACTACCGATTATACCAATTTACCGTTGCTTGGTTTAGAGCATATCCAAAATCCACCTATTTCTTATCTTTTGTACGAGAACGGTGGGATGGATCCTGAAACCAACTCTACCCTTATATCGTTGAATTGTGAAGTAGAGTTTTACGGTAGAACTGTTGGGGGTAAAGATATAGATAGTGAGGATATACATATATATGTTTATTACACCCCGTAAGGTTGTTATGGAAAGGAGGAGAGAGAAATGCTAAAAAAATATGGAGGAATATTGTTGGGGCTCACGCTTCTTATAGGGTGCAAAGCTAAATCGCCGAGTCAGCCTGTGGTTTCTGCTGTTCCGCCAACTCAATCTCCTAGTGGTGCTGGTGAATATACAGTTCAAGTGACTGCTGAACAAACTTCTATAGTATTAGAGGGGGGGACAGGTAGTGCTACAGTTAGAGTATTTGTAGACGTTCAAAGGAGCGACGGTAGTAGACCTCACGGGGAAACTGTTATAATCAGTACAGATAACGGTACTCTTGCAATACCGGGGAGCACTGAATTGCCAAGTCAAAGTGTTGTTACTAGCTTGAATAACGGGCAAACCTATGTTCTCTTTACCACTTCAGGTGAAAGAGGTGATGCTATTATTACTGCCAACTTCAAAGGCGCTGCAGGTAGTATTCAGATCAGCTGGGCTCCAGAAGAACCTACTACTCCTGGAGATTTTTACCTCTCTTATGTAGAACCGTCATTTGGTAATGCTGACGGTGGTTACATTGTAAAAGTGAAGGGAGGAGGGTTTGAAGCTCCGGTTACTGTTAAATTTGGTGGTATCCCAGCGGTTGTTGAGTCTGTTTCTAGTTCTCAAATAGATGTGAGGGTTCCTAGATATACAGGTACCCTTAATAGCAATCAGCCAACTGCAACTGTTAGTGTAGAAGTTACTATACGTGCAGCTACGGGAGCTGATTCGACTAAGGTTCTCGATAATGCTTTCACTTATTCTTTGAGTGGTAGTATAGATAATCCTGTTATATATTCGATTACCCCTGTTACGGGTCCAATTGAGGGTGGTACGGAAATTACCATAAGAGGGGATAACTTTGAGGCTCCTGTACAGGTATTATTTCGTCCCACAGGCAGAGCTGGGCAAGCAGTTGAGGGAAGTGTTGTTAGTGTAAGTGTAAACGAGATAAAGGTTCTTTCTCCTCCTATTACAGCTTACGGGATCGATAATCCTGTAGAAAGGGTTGATATAACCGTTGTTAATTTGAGCAGTGGATTATCTGCTACTTTTTCTGGTGCTTTTGAGTATCAGCATAATGTTGTTATAACGGCTCTTTCACCTGGTTCTGCACTATTTTCAGGTGGAGATCAAGGGGTAGTGTACGGTCAAGGCTTTGAGTCTCCTGTGGCTTTTAGCTATATCGAGTGTGAAGGAGTTGGTAGTGTTGCACATCAAGTTGTTTCTGTTACAGGCACGGAAATTGTTTATAACATAAGCGGAGTTCAACCGAGTGCGTGTGGTCAAAATATAACGTGTACCGCTTCAAGGGTTGTTAATATAGATACTGGTGATAGTGATGATGGGCCAGGATTTATTTACATAGTACCTAAGTTTGCAGCTGATGGTCTTTCTCCTGGTAGTGGTCCTGATACTGGAGGAACGTTGGTTACGATAACAGGTAATATGTTTTTTACGCCTATATCTGTAACTTTTGCTGGAGTGCCAGCTACTATAGTTAGTGGACCTATAGATTCTGACGGTGACGGTATACCTGATACTATGACTGTGCAGACCCCTCCCTTTGGAGGACCGTTTGATACACAAAGTTGTGACGCTGGTGGAGGTACTCCAGGTGTACAAAATATAGATACAGCAGTGGATGTTGTAATTACGAGCTTTTTTGCAAACAGCTGTGAAGTTACCGTTAAATTTATATATCAACCTAGCGATACCAGTTGTAGACCGCAGTAATTTAGGGTGAAACTTAACTCAAAGGGGGAGTGTAAAACTTCCCCTTTACTTTTTTTTTATATATACTCTGAATCATGGAGAGAAGGATGAGAGGTTTTCTTTTTATCCTACCATTAATAATTTACGGATGCGGTAAAGGTACACCTGTTGCTCCTTCTGGAGCGATATTGAGTATGACAGTTACACCTTCTACAGTGCCTTTAAACGGTGAAGCTACTGTTACAGTTACTGCAGTAAGGATTAATGGGCAACCAGTCAATCCTGGTACTAACATTTTTCTTTCCACTACTTTGGGATCTATAGATTCTCCGGTCGTTACTGATGAAAGAGGTGTGGCTACAGCTGTTTTCCGAGCCGGTTCTTTCGGTGGGCAGGCTACTATCACCGCTTCTTCGGGTAATGCTGAGCCGGTTTCCGTTGAGGTGGGTGTGGGATTAGAGATAGGAGAAGCGGTATTACGAATCAGTCCCTCTGTTGTTCCTTCTAGTGGAGGGGAGTTTGAGGTTAAAGTTATAGTTGTTGATAAAAGCGGTAATCCTCTTGAGGGTGCTTCGGTGCTTTTTTCAAGTAGTGTAGGTGTTTTTGCTACTGAGGGTGTTGTTAGAAGCAATTCCGATGGAATAGCTGTTGATTCTCTGTTTCTATCAGCAATGGATGTTGCAAATTCTGGAGGAGAAGTTAAGGTAGCTGCTATTGTAAGTAGTGGTAACAGCAGTGTTACTTTATCCCATCTTTTACCTGTTGCAGGAAATTAGATGGAAAAATTTTTAGCGTCTCTTTATTCTAGGATAGAAAAAGGAGAATACAGTTTAAGGGATCAGTTTATAGACGAATTGGGACTTGATAATAAGGCTCTTTTAGCTTTTGCTAGATATCTTAGAGAAAAGAGATTTTTTGTTTTATCTGCCGAGATTATCGAAAAAGTTTTAAAGGATGATCCTCTTAACAAAGAAGCTGCTTTTTTGTTAGTTGATATTTTTGTTTCTCGTAATATGGTTAAAGCGGCGAAAAGAGCTCTGAACAGGTGTAAATTTATAGATCCGCTGGATGAAAAGGTATCTTACTATAATGATTTACTAAACAATCTAGAAGGAGACATTTTTAGATTAGATATAGTGCCTAGGCGTGATTTTTCGTTTTTAACTCCTGGAGTTTCTTGTTTTGATAGTGAACCGTTTTCTGGTGTAGTACATGAACCATCCAGTGTTGTGGAAGATCTTTTTGTTTTATTGGGAGAAGGAAAAGTATTATTAGGTGGAGCGAAAGTAGAAGAGTATGAGGATAAGGAAGGGGTTGTATCTGAAGTTGATAAACAAGTGGAGGAAGAGAGTGTTGGCAAGGAAAGTACTCAACCTATCGATTTTGAGGAGGTCGAGAAAGCCGATGTGCACGGTTTACAACAGGATGAGTATTCTATAGAAGATATAGGTGAAGATATTGTTATCCAAGAGATTGAAGAGGATAGTTCTCTGAATAAGAGAGATGTTATAGCTAGGAAGATAGAATTTTTGAAACGGTATTTAGAGACTTTGAAAATCAACGCTAGTAGATATGGTAAAGGATGAATTAGAGAAAATTTGTAAAAAATTGGATGCGTGTTTGAGTGTTTTTATTGTAGATAAGGATGGATTGTTGATAGAAAGTGTTTCGAAGGCGGAGTTGGATATAGAGGCTATAGCTGCCGAGATTGCTGCTCTTGTAAAGGAGATAGAACGTGATAACCACGAAGTGGAAGAGCAGGATGTCAGGTTTGTTTCTGTGGAGACCGATAAATTTGAATTTCTTGGGGTTAAGATTGGAGATAATTTACTTATGAGTGTTATAGATTTGGGCGAAGTTTCTCTCTATAGAGGTAAAAACCGTTTTGAGTTACGAAGAAGCGCCTTAAAGTTTTCTGACTTTTTCTAGGAGGAAGAGTAATGTATTCAATAGACGATATAGTCAGGCTTATACGTTGTGTAAGTGAGTATGATATAGGCGATTTGGAAGTTGAAAGTGGTTCTTTTAGGTTAAAGATATCTAAGGATAGGGTGTTTCAAAAAAAAGCTTCTGAAAAGAGTATAGTGGTCGCTGATGATAGAGAGAGTTTAAATGCGATTGATGAGGTAGGTAAAGAGGCTAGTGGTGTATCTACTGTTGGTAAAGAGGGTGTTTCTCTTGTTAAAGATGAAGAGGTTGTGGATGAGGAACAGCTTTTTGTAGTTACTTCTCCGATAGTAGGTACTTTCTATCGTTCTCCTAAGCCTGGTGCTCCTCCTTTTGTAGAGGTTGGGGATAGGGTTCAGAAGGGACAAGTTCTTTGCATAATAGAAGCTATGAAGTTGATGAATGAGATAGAATCTGAAGTGGAGGGTACGGTAGTAAAGATATACCCTGATAATGCTCAGCCTGTTGAGTATGGTGATCCTCTGTTTGCTATAAAACTCGATTAAATTTTATGTTGAAGAAAGTTCTCATTGCTAACAGAGGTGAAATAGCGTTAAGGATAATTTATGCGTGTAAGGAGCTTGGCATTAAAAGTGTAGCTGTTTATTCTGAAGCGGATAAAGACAGTTTACATGTATTGTTTGCTGATGAAGCTGTATGTATAGGACCTCCTAGTAGTAAGGATAGTTATTTAAATATTCCTTCTATTATTTCTGCTGCGGAGATAACAGGGGCTGATGCTATACATCCAGGTTACGGTTTTTTAGCTGAAAACGCTAAATTTGCTGAGATAGTTGCAGCTTGCGGTATAAAGTGGATTGGTCCTCCACATACCGCTATTTCTGCCATGGGTGATAAATCTAAGGCTAGGGAGATAGCTAAATCCGCAGGCGTGCCTGTTATTCCCGGTTCTGAGGGTAAATTGCGAGATATAAACGAAGCGTTAAGGGTTGCAGATAAAATAGGTTTTCCTGTAATCTTGAAAGCTTCTGCGGGTGGTGGTGGTAGGGGAATGAGAGTGTGTAGATCGGCTGAAGAGTTAAGGGATAATTTTATTACCGCTTCTCAAGAAGCTAAGATAGCGTTTGGAGATAGTTCGTTGTATTTGGAAAAATTTATAGAGAATCCTAGACATGTGGAGATACAAGTAATAAGTGACAAGTACGGTAACTTCTATCATTTGAATGAACGCGATTGTTCTGTACAGCGTAGACACCAGAAATTGATCGAAGAGGCGCCGTCTCCTGTTGTAACGCCTGAGTTACGTGTGGAGATGGGTGAAGCTGGGATAAAGTTAGCTAAGGCAGTGGATTATGAGAATGCCGCTACAGTAGAGTTTTTAGTCGATGGTGAACAGTTTTATTTTATGGAAATGAATACACGTATACAGGTGGAGCATCCTGTAACTGAGATGATTACAGGTGTCGATATTGTTAAGATGCAACTTAAGATAGCCGCGGGAGAGAGAATAGATTTTCTTTCCACGCCTGTTCCTATACATGGGCATGCTATAGAGTGTAGGATAAACGCGGAGGATCCGTTTAATTTTATCCCTTCTCCAGGGAAGGTAAATAAATACGTTGTGTGTGGAGGACCGGGTGTTAGAATAGATGGTTACATATACGATGGTTATAAAATACCTCCCTATTACGATTCTTTAATAGTGAAGGTGATAACTCATGGAGAGGATAGAAGGGAAGCTATAGAGAGAATGAAGCGTGTTCTTGAACTTACTATTATAGATGGTATAAAGACCACTATACCTTTGCATTTGAAGATTTTGAATTCAGAAAAATTTGTTAGTGGGGAATTTGGAACGAGATTTATGGACGAGTTTCTTGAGAAGATATGAATTTTTATGGAAAAAGTATGTGTAATACTTAGTTCTGATATTGTTAAGAATAGATGGGATTACTATCTTGATACCCTTTTTAAATACGGGGTAAAGTGGGTGCAGTTACGATTTAAAGATGTTGATTTTACTTTTATAAAGGAGCAGATTACTTATCTTTTATCGTACGGGTTTGAAAAGAGGCTTGATTTGTGGATAAATGACAGGGTAGATATAGCGTTAGTTTTCAGACATTGTTTTAAGGGTATTCACGTTGGTCAGGATGATCTTCCTCCCAGTTTATGTGAAGTGTTATTGCCAGGGTACGGGGTAGGTATTTCTACCCACACTATTTCGCAAGTGTGTGAGCATATAGGTTCTTCTGTTTCTTACATAGCTGTTGGTCCTATTTTTTCAACCACCACTAAAGAAACTGGTTACAAACCTTTGGGAATCAAATTCATAGATAAAGTGAGGAGGATTACTGGAAAAAGGATTGTTGCTATAGGTGGGATAAATTTTTCTAATTTGCATGATGTTTTTAAAGCGGGAGCTGATGCTGTAGCTATGGTGAGCGCTCTTTGGCGTGGGGATTTTGAGGAGAATGTTAGTAGGTTAGCAACTATTATTAAGGAAGTTCGAGAGGAGGGTTATGGATAGATTTAGTAGTAGGTGGGGGTTGATTTTTGCTACTTTAGGTATGGCAGTAGGTACTGGTAATATATGGCGTTTTCCTAGGATAGCAGCTAGTCAGGGAGGAGGAAGTTTCCTTATTGCGTGGGTTGTATTTCTTTTGATGTGGTCTATTCCTCTTATGATAGTGGAGTTTTACATAGGTAGAAAAGCGCGTAAGGGACCGGTTGAAGCTTTTTCTAGCTTAGTTGGAGAAAAGTTTGCGTGGATGGGAGGATGGATTGCGCTTTGTTCTATGATGATTATGGCTTATTACGCTGTGGTGGCTGGTTGGTGCTTTAGGTATTTACACTTGTCTTTAACCGGGGGTATATGGGACACTCCTACCGACGAGCTGTGGCAAAGTTTTGCAGCTACATATAGTGTGCTACCTTATCATCTGTTATCTCTAGCTTTAGCAGTTATCGTTGTTTATACCGGTGTTAGAGGAATAGAAAAGACTTCCAAGATACTTATGCCTACTTTAGTTGTATTGGTTGTACTGTTGGCCCTTAGAGCGGTTACTTTAGATGGTGCGGTGAGAGGGTTAAATTACCTCTTTAAGCCAGATTTTGGCTTGTTGTTGGATCCTAAGGTGTGGTTACATGCTCTTACGCAAAATGCCTGGGACACAGGAGCTGGATGGGGCCTTATATTGGCTTATGCAGTTTACATGTCAAAGAAGGACGATATTCCGCTGACTGCAAGTTTAATAGCTTTTGGTAACAATTCTATATCTCTTATGGCCGGAATTATGGTGTTATCTACTCTTTTTTCTATTAACCCTGGTGCTAAAGAAGAAATATTGGGTGCAGGAAATGAGGGTATAACTTTTATATGGATGCCTCGCCTTTTGGAAACGGTACCTTTTGGTGGTTTTTTTACCATGCTTTTCTTTCTGGCGTTAGCTATAGCTGCTCTTACGAGTTTGATTTCGATGATAGAGTTGGGAACACGAGTGTTTATAGATATAGGTTATAAGAGAAAAGTAGCAGTAGCTATTATTGCCACTTTTTCCCTTGTTATGGGTCTACCTTCAGCTTTATCTATGGAATTTTTTAGAAATCAGGATTGGGTTTGGGGGGTTGGCTTGATTCTATCTGGTTTGTTTTTCTCGTTTGGAGCTATCCAGATAGGTGTTGAGAAGATGGCAAATGCTTTAAGTGGTGAGTCTGTTTTATTTTCTAAGAAGGTGTGGATAGTTTTGATAAAGTACTTGATTCCTGTTCAAGCTGTTATTCTTATTGTTTGGTGGATTGCTCAGTCGATTAGGTGGTACCCTGATATATGGTGGTCTCCTCTTATACCTGAATCTGTAGGTACTATACTTTTGCAGTGGGGAGCGGGTTTGATCTTTGTGTATAGTATATTTGGTAGAAAAAGGTAGGTTGTATGGATACAGCAGCTGTTTTAGTGTTTTTCCTTGTGGGCGGTTTAGTTTGGGGAGGGTTGTTGTTTCTTATTTTTCTTACTTTTAAAGAGAAATAGTTCTTATGCGCGTTTTTCTCATAGGGTTTATGTGTTCAGGAAAAAGTAGTGTGGGTGAATTGTTAGCTAAAAAGTTGAATTTCAGGTTTATAGATTTGGACAAAGTTATAGTAGATAGGTTCGGTAAGAGTATTAAAGATATATTTGCAGAAATGGGAGAGGGTTTTTTTAGAAAAATAGAGCACGAAGTTCTTAGAGAAACTATATATTTTGATGATATAGTAGTAGCTACTGGAGGAGGAACGGTTACTAAATATTCCTCTTTTACACTTTTAAAGAGGTACGGTATGGTTATTTGGTTGCATCCGCCTTTTGACGTTTTAATAGATAGAATAAGGGTTGCTAGTAAGGAGGATAGGCCTTTAGCTAAAGACTACAACTCGTTGAAATTTTTGTATGAGACTAGGTCTAGTTATTATGAGCGTGTTGCTGATTTAGTTATAGATATAAAAGGATACGAAAGTATAGAAGAAGTTGCCGAGAGGATTTTTTTAATTTTAAAGAGTATTGTATGAGATACTTAATAGTTTCAGATATGCACGCTAACTGGGAGGCTTTTAGGGCCGTATTGAGGAAAGTAAAAAGGAAAAGGTTTGATGCTACTTTGGTGTTAGGGGATTTGGTAGGTTATGGTGCTGCACCTAATCAGGTGGTTGAAGCTGTTAGAGCTTTTAAAGGAAAAGTTTATATGGTTAGGGGTAATCACGATAAGGTAGTGGCAGGTATTGACGATGGGTCTTCCTTTAATAGAGTTGCTCTTGCTGCTGCTTTGTGGACGAGGAAAGTGTTATCGTATGAGAATATCTCTTTTGTCCGCTCTTTGCCTAAAGGTCCTGTGAAGGTAAATGATGAGCTTCTTATTTGCCATGGTGCTCCTCAGGATGAAGATTATTATATTCTTTCGGAAAGAGATGCGTTGTTTGCTTTTTCTGCGAGTGAAGAGAGGGTTGTATTTATAGGACATACTCATATAGCTTCAGTTTTTGTTTACTACGATGGTTACGTAGAAGGTTCAATGCTTCTTGGGGATAAGGGTGTTATAAAGCTTCATCCTCAAGCACGTTATTTAATTAATCCTGGTTCTGTAGGACAGCCTCGAGATCGTAATCCTAAAGCTGCTTTTATGATTTATGATGAACAGAAAAGCGTAGTTAGATGGTATAGGATAAATTACCCTATAGCGGCTGCTCAAAAGCGTATAATAAACGCGGGATTGCCTAAAGTACTAGCTGATCGGTTAGCCGTTGGCTTCTGAATGTTCAAATACAGGTTACTCTTATCTTTTGATGGTACCAATTATCATGGTTGGCAGATTCAGCCTAACGCAGTAACAGTACAACAAGTAGTTGAAGAAGCTTTAGAGAGATTTACAGGAGGAAAGAAGGTTGTAAAATCTGCTGGTAGAACCGATAAGGGTGTTCACTCTTTGGGTATGGTAGTATCGTTTATATCATCTAGAAAGTATTCTCCTGAGACTGTTTTTAAGGCTCTAAATTTTTATCTACCTGACGATGTTCGTGTTATGGGAGTAGCTCCTGTTAAGATCAACTTTGATCCCAAAGGATTGGCTTCTGCTAAAGAGTATAGGTACGTTATCTCGTACGAGGTCTCTAGAAATCCTATAGTTAGGGATAGGGTGTTTTTTTCTCACCGTAAGGTAGAGTGGGATAGGGTTGAACTTGCTTCTAAAATGCTTTTAGGTGAAAATAACTTCGATGCTTTTTCGCGTCGTACTCCTAACAAATCTCCTTTGAGAAGAATTATATCTTTGAGAATCGCTTATTTAGAGAGTGGAGTTGTGGTTATACGTGTTGTTTCAAAGGGCTTCCTTAGAAAGATGGTTAGAGGTATAGTCGGAGCTCTCTTAGAAGTAGGATACGGTACTCTATCGCTAGAGCAATTTAGGGATTTTTTAAGAAGAGATAATGGAGATAAAGTGCCTTTTTTTGCGCCTCCTCACGCGCTATATTTGGCGAGGGTATACTATCCTAAACGTTGGTATAAGGGTGTTGATAAGCGCTATCCTCTTTCTAGTAAGTGGTTTTTTGCTGACAATGGCCGAGAGGTTATAGATACTTTAGTGCCTTTGCAATGTTATTTAGATCCCTAGGTAGAAGTGACTTATTCCTGAATCCTTAAGCTTTTCAAAAATTAAAGGAATACTTTTATTTTTTCCTATACGTCCTTTCAATCCTAACGGAGGCACGTAGATGGATGATATTTTCTTTTGTTTGATAAATAGTTTTATATTCTCTAAAGATTTTTCTATCCACTCCAATTTGCATATAGGATCGGAATTAAAATCGTAAATTATTGCAAATATTATCGTGGGTTTGCCTGGTTTTATTTTTATATCTCCAACTTTTAAAGGTTTTATCTTCCATAAGGCGTTGAAGATTTTTATAGGATGTGGAAGAGGTTTGTCGATTTTTAAAGGGGAAGACAGTACCATAAAAGTATCTTCTTCTACAACTATTGCATCTATCCCTGAAGGTACTCCTTGGAAAACGAGGAAAGTTTTCGGCAACTTCGATTTTATTAGAGTAAATTTCCTGATAGTTTTTGTCACCTTTTATGATATTTTATTAGAGTTTGATGAATTTGTATAAAAGATTACATATACTTTTCTTCGATTTTCTTGCCTATTTAGGGTTGAATGTGGCACGTAGCTATGACTACTACTCTGTGTTACCTGTGAGACGTCAGTTAAGGCGTACCATTAGAAGGTGGTGTAGGCCTAGTTCGATGAGAGGTGTCGACTTTCCTTCTATAAGAGAGATGGAAGAGTTTATTCGACCTTCATTTCGTTATAGAAACGAGCTTCCAGAACTAAGAGAAGTGGAACCTTTGAAGGAAGAGGGTTGGGGTCCAGGATTTCCACAGCTAGACGCATATTTGCTTTACTTGTTTGTTCGTTATTGTTCTCCTAACAAAATTGTGGAGGTAGGCTCTGGCGTATCTACCTACTATATGCATAAAGCTCTGGAAAAAATTGGTGGAGATGCTGAGTTTTATGTCATAGATCCTTTCCCGTCTTCAAAGATTTTAGAACTGGAAAAGATAAACGTTATAAGGGAGGAAGTACAGTCTCTAGATCCTAAGTTTTTTAGTAAACTGAAATCGAGAGATATTCTTTTTATAGACTCTACTCATGTGGTTAAAATAGACGGGGATGTCCCTTTTCTTTATCTTGAAGTTTTACCTATCTTAGAGATAGGAGTATATGTACATATACACGATATTCATTTCCCTTACAATGTACCGTATCCTCCTCAGAGATATGTCTTCGATAATAAGTGGCCTTGGTTTTGGACCGAGGCTATGATCTTACAAGCTTTTCTTATATATAACGATAAATTTAAAATTAGATTTGCTACCTCTTATTTGAATCAAAAAAATTATTCTTTTCTCAAAAACAATTTGTATTGTTATTCGCCTCTAGATCCTCACAATTTCGATACTCACTACTCTTCACTATGGCTTCAGCGTTTAAAATAGGGTCAAATATTTACCCATAAAATAGGGGTCAATATTTGACCTATGGTTTTATTTTATCCCTTTTGTTATTTGGTTATGGTAGGTTGTCTTTGGCTTATATGGGCTTTTTAATTTTGGCATGCTTTATGCGTTTTGTGGTGATAGAAGTTTTTGTATAGAAAATTAAGTTTTTGGTAGGAGGTAAGATAGAGATGAGATTGGCGAAATTTAGCTGGGTTATAGGTGGTTTGTTGCCGTTTTCGTTGCTTGCTGCCAATGTGAGCAGTCTAAATTTTTACGGTTTCTCGAATATGCGGGTGAAGGAGGAAGGAAGGGTTAGCAAGTTTTATTTGGGTGCTAGTGAGAGGTTGAGTGTTGTTAGTGAGCGTGCTGCAGAGGAGCTTTTTAATTCGCAGCTTCGTTCTAGTTTAGGATTAGGTATGAACGATGAAATTAAGTTCGAGCGTAGAGTTGCTTCTTATGAAGGAAGAAGAGCTTTCAAGATGCGTCAGTATTACAACGGTTTGCCGGTTGTTGGTGGTGAGGTTACTTTGCAAGTTTCTGATCGTGGTAGTGTGCGAGCTATTTTAGGGTCTGTTGTAAGAGGGTTAAATCTTGATACTTCTGGTGCTGCTTCTTTTGAATCGATTTTTAAAAGAACGTTACGTCATATGTACGGTGATAATGTTCTGAGGGAAGCATCTTTTGAATATAACGTTGTGGAGGGACCGGAACTTGTAATCTATGCTGCTAATGGTCACGAGCCTGTTTTGGCTTATAGAGCTGATGTTGCTGTCCGTAATGGTGGTATATTTGACTATCAGAGAGTTTTTGTAGACGCTCGCACTGGAAGAAGGATAACTTCTTATCCTCTTATATACACCGGTTTGTATCGTAAGATTTATGACGGGAATAATGAGTGTTTAAGTGGTTTTAATGTGTCTTCTGTTTTACCGGGAACTCTGATGTTTGAAGAGGGTGGCTCAAGTAGCGATCAGGTTGCCATGGCTGCGTACAACAATACTGGTCATACCTATTGGTTTTACTACCACTTTTTAGGAAGGGATTCGCTAGATGGAAATGGCTTGACTTTGGTTTCCACTGTTCATATCCAATTCCAGGCCGGATTTTTTGGGAGCTGTACAGGTGATAATGCTGCTTACTTGGGTGGTAGTTATAAGCAGATGGTTTTCGGTGATGGTGGCCAGTACTTTGAGCCGTTAGCTTATTCGTTAGATGTTACCTCCCACGAATTGACACATGGTGTTACCGATCACACCTCTGGCCTGGCTTACCAGAACGATTCGGGTGCTATAAACGAATCTATGTCTGATGTATTTGGTGCAGGTGCTGAAGCGTGGAAGCAGTCAGGTGGAAGCTCCGCAGGTAATCCTACTAACTTTAGAACTTTTCAAAGAACCTGGCTTATAGGTGATGATATAGCGAAACCTTCTATAGGTGATGCGCTCAGGTATATGAACGATCCAGCCAGAGATGGTCGTAGTGTGGATTATTATCCAGATCGAAACTACGCTAACAACTGTACTCCTTCTCAGCAGAACGATTATTGTGGAGTACATACCAACAGTGGTATAGGTAACTTAGCGTTCTATTTGCTCAGCGAAGGTGGTACGCATCCACGTGGTAAAACTACAGTTAACGTTCCAGGAATAGGGATAGCGAAAGCTTTAAGAATATTTTATGAGGCTAACGCCCAGCTGCTTAATCAGAATTCCACTTATGAAGATCTACGTTATGCTACAGCTCAAGCTGCTGCTAACCAGTTTGGTAGCAATTCGTGTGAGTGGCGTGCTGTTCATCTAGCGTGGGATGCTGTTGGTGTTCCTGGGAGTTGGAACGATCCGGGTAGCTGTGGAGGAACTGCTAATACTCCTCCAACTGCATCGTTTACCTTCTCTACCAACGGTTTAACTGCTAGTTTTGATGCGAGTGGGAGCAGTGATAGTGATGGTAGCATAGTTTCTTATAGCTGGGATTTCGGTGACGGTTCGACAGGAAGTGGTGTAACGGTGTCCCATACTTATGCAGCTGCTGGAACTTACACAGTTACCTTAACGGTTCAAGATGATGATGGTGCTACAGATAGTCAGTCTTATCAAGTGATGGTTAGTGATAATGGTGGCGGAAACGGTGGTGGAAACGCTCCGTGCAGTGGATGCGATCACTACAGCGGTACTCTTAGCGGTGATGGTGATTACGACTATCATCCAGATGGAACCTACTATTACGCCTCTGCAGGAACGCATCAAGGCTGGCTTGAAGGTCCATCTTCAGCTGACTTCGATCTGTACCTCTATAAGTGGACTTTTGTAGGTTGGTGGGCTGTGGATTCTTCTACGTCCTCCTCCTCGAGTGAGCATGTAAGTTACGACGGTTCCGCCGGATACTACGTATGGAGAGTATACTCTTATTCCGGATCAGGTGATTACGATCTCTGGTTAGACCTGCCCTAACCTTTATAGAGGTGGACACCTCTGTGAAAATCCCGGCTTATGCCGGGATTTTTTTTATTCCAACAGACGCGATACAACGTTGGTGGATTTGTTTTCTTAACTTGTTATGTATACATTCTGTTTTTTCTGGTTGCTATATACTCCCATCCAAAAAGGAAAAGGCTATTTTTTATATCTATATTATGTATCTATATTATGGGTTCTCTCTCGCTAGTAATTAGTTTGTATATGTATAATATTTGTGTTAACAGGAAAGTATCTTGGTTTGTAATTGTAAAAGGAAAGGGGAAGGAGAGGTGTATACAAGGGTAGATGGTTTAGGAGAGCTGTTGAGTAAAGGTAAAGTGGCTGTTGTAAGGGTAGATTTCAATGTTCCTATAAAAAACGGTGAAATCCTAGACGATACACGTATTAGAGCATCTTTAGAAACTATTAATTTTCTTTTGCAGAAGGGGGTTAGTGTAGTTTTAGTGTCACATTTGGGTAGACCTAAGAAAGTTGATAGAGACAAAACTCTTCGTCCCGTTGCTGATAGATTGGCTCAGTTGCTAGGGAAAGAGGTGCTTTTTTCGGATCTTGAAGAAGCACGGGAGAAGGTTGCAAATTTTTATCCGGCTTCTGTGTTGCTTCTTGAGAATATTAGGTTTTATCCTGGTGAGACAAAGGGAGATATAACCCATTTGTTATTTTCAAAGGAATCGGTCGGGAAAATATTGAGAAAAAAGGGATGAAGGCCCTGATAGCTGTTATTGGCCGGGTGGATTCCACTGTAA
>JALWYX010000071.1 GCA_027078415.1 Thermoanaerobaculia bacterium | reverse complement strand
CTATAAACCTATACACATAAAAAGTATTATATAACCTAAAGCTGCTAGATATAAATTCTTTAGAAATCAACTCCTTAGAATAAACTTACCTTCTCCAACTGTTATTTATAAATTTTTATAACAAGTTGGAAAGCAGCTGCACTATATAAAAACAACAATTTCAATCAAGTAATACTATAAGTACAAACTTCTTTAGAATATAAACAATCAGCGTAACACAATTTGTCTATTAACGGAGTTTTTAAACTCGTTATACAAAAGTAGACCAGTTTATACTAGAAAAACAAGCTAAAACTTTTCTCCAAATATTGCACATATACCCAGCACTACTTTTACTTTAAAGCGTTCACTATAGTATCAGTGTTATACCGTATCATTCCTATATAAGTATCTCCTTGCTTTCCCTTAGGAGCTAAAGAATCTGATAACAATTCTCCTCCAATCTTAAGAGAATGGCCCATTGCCCCCACTCTCTCGATAACGGAAACAACGTACCTTTTTGGCACAGTTGTCTCAAAGAAGATCGCTTTTAAGTTACGCTCTATTATTATATTTACTATTCTCTTTATATCTCCCACACCGGCTTCTGTAACGGTTGAAATTCCCTGAATACCTATAGTTTCTATACCAAATCGTCTACCGTAATACTCAAAAGCATCGTGAGAAGTAATAAGAACTCGCTGTTTTTCTGGGATAGTAGAAATTTTCTTTTCTACCTCTTCAGAAAGAGCCTCAACTTTTCTTCTGTAATTATTAGCACTTTCTATAAAAAAAGCTCTTTTACTCTCCACTAACTCCCCTAATTTATTTGCAATCCCTTCAAATGAAAGTAACCAAATATTAGGATCCATCCATATATGAGGATCGTATTGACCAGGAAAATTCTTAGGTTCTATAAAGTTACTTTTATCTATAAAACTAGCTATCGATACAACATTTCTACCCCTCTCTTCCAATTTAAGAAACACTTCACTCATCTTTCCTTCCAGATAAAGGCCATTGTATATAACAAGATCTGCTCTTGCTATAGATAAAAGATCACTTTTTGTAGGGGTATAAATGTGAGGATCAACTCCAGGTGGCATAATAGCAGTCAGTTCTACTGCACCACCAGCTATATTTAAAACCGTATCGTATATTATAGAAGTAGTAACCACAACTTTAGGCTTACTAACCACACTTTTTTCCTCTTTCTTATAAGTACGCTCTTCCGTCTTCCTATCAACCGTGTCAACTTTAAAGCAAGAGTTAAAAATAAAAACGGTAAAAAGCAAAACAATTTTCATAACAAAAACCTCCTCTAAGAGGATACAGATACAAACTTTTCTAGCCAATTCTAACAGCTAAACAAAGGTTTTCATACAAGCTTATACCTATCCAAAACAAAGCACTCAAATATCTAAAGAGGCGGATGATAAGATCGGATAAAGTCTATCCGCCTCTTTTCAAAGTACAAACAACACTATACTTATGAAACTAATAAAACATTCTTAATGCCTCTCCAGCTAAAACCAGACAGATAGAATCTCATGTAACTTTACAATCTATTTTCGGGAAAAAATGTCTCGTATATATACCTCTAATAACACAACCTCACTTACAAACTGAAGGATCCTAAAAAGGTTTTATACACAATTTTCTCACATTACAAGGGCAAACTCATACTTTTACAGAAAATTCTACTTTCTCTTAGAAAACCAATTTTTTCCTAAATTAGCTATATTACCAAGCTTACTTTTTATCTCTTTTTGCAAAGATTCAAAGGAGGCAACCTTTTTAGCAGCTTTATCCTTGATATTATCCTTTCCTTTAAAAGAAGCAACTCTCTCTCGCAACTTTTTACTAATATCTCTTATAATTTGCAACTGTTTTCCTGCTGTAATCAAATACAATTCGCTTGTACGAGTGTTGAACTCCGGAAAATAGGGTAGAACATAAGGAGATATTTCACATATCTTCTTATTTTGCTTATACAAACGTTTAAATATTTCCGCTATGAGTAATCTCGCCGGACTAAAAAGAGACGCATTAGGATCTTCGTCCAGTAGCCATACAGTGTATTTATGCTTGCTTTTTATTCCTATAGAAAAGGCTGCAGGTCTATCGTTTAGAAGCATCAGTATAACTTCCAATATTCCGCTTTCTGTAGCTCTACTAAAAAACCGCTCCCAGAAAGGAAAAACGTTGCTACTTAGAGGTCCTGCTTCATCGTAAAATTTAGACCTTTTGTATATTCTGGTTATTTCCAACCACTCTTTATCGCGAAGTCCAAAACTTTTACAAGTATAGAAATTTAACTTCAAGCTTTGAGACTTTATATTATCTCTCCCCTTCTTAACAGATCTTCGCATAGCAGGGGGTTGCATCTGCCAAAATTGCTCCCATTCCCCAGTCAATCTAATAGTAGCCGACGATCTGTAGCTCTCTACTTTAACTTTCAGCTCTTTAGAAACAAAAATCTTCTCAAACGCCTTAGTAGTAGTTTGGTCTATTCCCTTTATTACTATCCTATTCCACTCTTTAGAATCCAACAATCTTGACAAGCCTCTAGATAAAAACTTAACAAGACTTCCTACAACTTTTTCTTCCGCTAAAACAGGAGTACCGTATGAGACAATAAATTTATTACCCAACGTTTCAAGAGAAAAAGTTTCTTTCTCTCCTGGGATAGCCATAAGAGGCATAACAGCTAAAAGAGTACCTCCAGCCTCTACTCCTATCACGTGGGGAATAGCGTTGCCGGAAAAAGAATCCCACCACGAACTCATCCATTCCCAACTGGTAAAGTGGTTAGGAAACTTCTGTCTGGAAAATAGATCTTTCCATTTACGCTCTAAACGAGAGAAACAGTTGAAGTCCTGCCAAAAAGATAGACTCACTGTAGACCTGGCATCTCCCATGATGCCCCCCTTCTAAAGAAAAACTTTTTTCTGTAAACTCAATGTATGAAACATCCTATATTAACTATATTATCAGTACTACTGTTTAATCACCTAACATATGCTCAATATCTAATAATAAAGGAAATTATTCCCCCTCCTTCTTCTTCCACTAAAGATGCTGGAAGATACAAAGTAACTTATCTGATAAAAAACCACTTACTAAGGGTTGAAAACAACAGCAGTTATGCCATTTTTGATTCAAATAAAGGAACCGTTTATGTAGTATCCAAGAATAGTAAGGAATATACTGTAATACCAAGATCTTTTAAAGCTGTCTTACAATCCCCTATTTTTGATTTAAAAAAATGGCAAACTATGAAAGAAAGTATGCGATTTAGAGAAATTAAATGGAACATTGAAGAAGAAAAATTGTACAAAGGGAAAAAAGTGCAAGTGTACAACGTCAAGCTTTCAAACAATTATATAAAGATAGGAATAGAAAGTTGGATAGACAGATCATTATCTCACCTTAACATAATAAATAAATATAGAGTCAAACTCGCATCGTTCAATCCATCAGGAGACGAATGGTTAGATTTTATAAAAAAAGCTGAAGGGATACCTGTAAGAGAGCTAACCACCTTCACAACACCGACTGGCAGTGCAAGTATGGAAGAGAGAATAGAAGAAATAAAAAATCTCTACGATATACCGCTAAAGATGTTTGAATTGCCTAAAGGATACAAATATATAGAGTTTAATCCTTTAAATCCCAAGATTATACCACCTTCATAAGGTGAGTAAGGTGTTCATCCCAAAGAAAATAGTATGGGTAAATCGTAGTAACAGTGTACAATCGATCGCGGAAATTCTAAAAAGCGAGATAGTAGCTATAGATACAGAATTTGTGCGTGAAAAAACCTTTCTCCCTCTTCTAGGCTTGATACAAATAGCCACCGTCGACTCTATCTACTTAATAGATCCTTTAGATATAGACCTTCTATCTCTCGTTCCTTTATTACAAAACGATTCTATAAAAATTTTCTACAGCTGTGCTGAAGATATAGAAGTTTTATATCACAACACATTGCAGTTACCTAAGAAATGTTTTGATTTACAGATAGCCGCAACTTTTATAGGCTATTGGCCTCCACCAGGATACTCAACCTTAGTAAATAAATATTTCAACATAGCCATAACAAAAGAAACTAGAAGAACTAACTGGTTGCAACGTCCATTATCTACCTGTCAGCTTACTTACGCATCGTTAGACGTAGCCTATCTTATACCTCTTTTTAGACTTATGAGAAAAGAACTATTAAAACTAGATAGATTTCAGTGGGTTTTCGAAGAAACAGAATTGTTTTTAAATGTAGAGAGATTCTTACCAACTCCTCAAAACGCATGGCGTAGAATAAAAGGAGGATTAAACTTAACTGGCAAAAATCTGGCTATTCTTCAAAAGCTAGCAGAGTGGAGAGAAGAAAAAGCTAGAAAAAAAAATCTTCCTAGACCATTTATAATGAAGGATAAAGATCTGCTTAAACTAGCTAAGAATTTCTCTGGCAAAGATAGCAAAAATCGAGAAATAGTAGCGGTTATATCTAAAATACAAACCGATCACCATCAAAACCACACATTAGAGAAAGCTAAAATGAGATGGAAAATGTTTGAAAAAAAAGTTGCCTCTGTAGCAGAGGAACTAAACCTGCCAATAAACCTTATATTGAGAAAAGAGATAAAGGATATACTTTTACGTTACTTCGAAACTCCTGAGAATATTAACCTCTTAATCCCTATTCCTAGGTGGAGAAAAATTATCATAACTCCTTTTATAAAGGAGGTTTTAAATGAAACTTAATATACTAATAGCAACGATTTTCATAACCACACAAACCTTAGTAGCAACACCGCGATTTGCAATATCCTCTCCTGAAGCTATAGCCGGGGAAATAGCAGCAGCAATACTTATCAAAGGAGGAAATGCTGTGGATGCTGCCATAGCGTTGCACTTTGCTCTAGCTGTAACTTACCCATCAGCAGGTAATATAGGTGGAGGTGGTTTTGCAATTATAAGAGACCCAAGTGGAAAATATTTTGCCCTAGATTTTAGAGAAACAGCACCTAGAAATGCCAATTCAGAAATGTTCTATAAAAATGGCAAAATCGTTGAAGATCTTTCCTTATATTCGGGAAAAGCTGTAGGGACACCCGGTTCTGTGGCAGGTATGGTTGAACTATACAAGATGTGGGGTACACTTGAGTGGGAAGATCTATTAAAACCTGCAATAGAGTTAGCAGAAAACGGCTTTATAGCAAATTTCAGATTTGTTCAGAGTGTAGCTGCAGCCCAACGTAAATTTGAAAAATCGGAGATAGCCTCTCAATACAGCAATTTTAGACGATACTTTAATCCCAAATTACATAAAATATTTACTCAGAAGGAGTTAGCCTCTACACTAAAACTTATAGCAAAAGATCCAAACAATTTTTATAAAGGGAAGATAGCAAACCTTATAGTAAAAACAGTACAAAGTAGAGAAGGTGTGATCACTTTAGAGGATTTAAAAAGCTACAAAGCTATCTGGAGACAACCTATCAAAATAAATTACCAAGGATATGCAATAAATACCATGCCCTTACCATCTGCAGGTGGAATAGCTTTAGCTCAACTTCTTAAGATAACTAGTAAAATAAAACTCCCAAAACCTTACTCGGCAGAGCAGATAAAAAAATTCGCAGAGATAGAAAAAGAGGTTTTTAAAGACAGAAGGTTTTTGGGTGATCCTGACTTTGTAAAGATAGATTACAAATCCTTTCTAACTGACGAACAGATAGAGCGAAAAATTAAAGTTTTAAACAGTGACACAACACATTATTCAATAATAGACCATAACAAAATGGCAATCTCTATAACAACTACTCTCAACACCTCTTACGGTTCAGGAATAGTAGTAGAAGGTGGAGGATTTTTATTAAACAACGAAATTGACGATTTTGCTATTGATGAACACTATACAAACATCTATGGGTTACCAGGTAGTAAAGCTAATCTTATAGAAGGAAACAAAAGGATGGTATCATCTATGACACCTACAATAATAGAGAAAGAAGACACCATTATAGCTCTTGGATCACCAGGAGGACCAACTATAATAACGACTATTTTTCAAGTTATTATAAATCATATAAACTATAAATTTCCCCTATATAAAGCCGTAACTGCACCCAGATTTCATTCACAATGGTGGGGGAATGAAAAAACCAAAGTATTACTAGAGAAATATTATCCTTATCTGCTCCCTAAAACCGAGATCAACACATTGGAAGACAACTACAAAATAGAAATAGATTACGTAGATACACTAGGAGATGTTCAAATAGCAGGTGTAAAAAGTGCTAACTTTTTCGCGATAGACGATCCCCGTCGTCCTGGTATAGCTTTAGTGTCAAACGGTGAGCGATAAATAAAGTATCAATTACTCTTCTCGTAACCGTATAGAGAGTAAAACCCTCCTTTATTTGCTACTTCCAACAGCTCTTTGGACGGTTTGAATCTGGGGTGTATCGTTTTAGACAAGTCTTCAAGTCTATCTATAACAAGTGTGAGTCCGAATGCATCGGCCCATTTAAGCAAACCTCCTCTAAAAGGAGGGAATCCAGTTCCAAATATCATTGCAAGGTCGAGCTCGTCCGCACTAGTTACTACTCCTTCGGCAAGAACACGAGCAGCTTCATTTACCATGGGTAAGACTAAGCGATCAACTATAAATGTAATCTCCCATATATTTTCCCTAACTTTTATACCTAAAGCATCGTAAAGTATTTGATTAACTTCTTTTTTCTTATTCCCTTTGTAAACGTAGAACCCTTTGCCAACTTTTGTACCTAAAAATTTGTTAGCTAACATCTCATCAATAAAACCCGGTAACACTATTCTATCTGGGTACTTAGAAGCTAAATATTTAGCGACTTTAAACGCCACATCTATTCCAACTGCATCACTAAGGGTATACGGTCCCATAGGCATACCCCATTCTTCCATAGTTTTGTCAACTTCTGTTATAGGGAAACCTTCGTAGAAAACCCATAAAGCTTCTGCAAGGGTAGTTATAAGTAATCTATTTACCAAAAAACCAGGAGTATTTTTTACTACAACAGGGGTTTTACCGAGTCTTTTTGTAAAATCTAGCGCTGTATTGACAGCTACTTTGCTAGTTTTAGAAGTAGTAACTATCTCAACTAGAGGCATCTTATCTACCGGATTAAAGAAATGTATACCTATCACTTTTCCAGGGTCTTTACATACACTAGCTATCTCCTCTATATCTAGTGCAGAGGTGTTTGTACCCAATACAGAGTCTTCTGGTAAAAGCTTCTCAAATTCTTCAAAAACTTTCTTCTTAATTCCCATATCCTCTATCACCGCTTCTACCATAAGGTTACATCTTTTAAATCCTCTGTTTGATAAAGTAGGTCTGATAAGAGCTAATTGTCTTTTTGCTTCAGGTTCAGAAATTCTTTTACGTTTTACCTGTTTTTCTATAAGTTTGGCAGCAGTTTTAATAGCTTTGGTAAGCGCCTCTTGGGATATATCTTTCAAACGCACTGGTAAGTTAGCACGAGAGACTACAGCGTGCGCTATGCCACCTCCCATAACACCTGCACCTACAACTGCCACACCTGTAAGATCTACAGATTTTACATCTGAATAACCTCCAATTTTCTTACCCAATTCACTCAGACGGAAAACATGAATCAAGTTTTTAGTTATAGGAGAAACAGCTAGTTCACCTAGTGCACGAGCTTCAGCTTCAAATCCAGCCGCTATTCCCTCTTCAACACCTATCCTTATCACTTCTACAGCCCTAAGGGGAGCTGGGTAATGTCCTTTAGTTTTCTCGAGAACGTTTTTCCTAGCCTGATCAAATACCAATCTTCTTCCCAAAGGATTACCTTCCAAAATAAGTTTTCTCAAACCAGCTTTTTTCTCTCTTTTTTTAGGCAATTTTTCTATAAACTTGTATAGATCTGTATAGAAAGAAGCACGAGGTATCACCTCATCTACTAACCCTACACGCTTAGCTTTTCTCCCCGCAACACTCCTACCGGTTAAAATCATATCCAGAGCAACTTCAAGTCCTACAGTTCGTGGTAATCTTACGCATCCTCCCCACGCTGGTAAAATACCCAGTTTAACTTCAGGCAGAGCCATCTTTGCCTTTGGAGAGTTACTTATGACACGATAGGTACACGCTAAGGCAAGCTCTGTGCCTCCACCCATACAAACTCCGTCAATCGCAGCAACGGTAGGAAAAGGCAAAGATTCCCAACTGCTAAAAAGTTGTTGCCCTCTTCGAGAAGCACCTTCAGCTATCACGGGGTCTTCCAGCTTTTCTATTTCACCTATATCTGCTCCAGCAATAAAAACATCTTTTTTAGCGGAAGTTAACACCAAAACTTTTATATCATTTCTCTTAGCTAACTCTGCTACAAGCTCTTCCAACTCCTTTAGGACATCTCTAGAAAAAATATTTACCTTTTTCTCAGGCAAATCGAATATCAAAGTAGCTATTTTTTCACTAACTTCTAATTTAAATGCTCCCATCTTTCTTTCCTTTTAAAAATTATTATGGATTATTCCGAATACATACTCTCTATCAACTCTTTGTATTTTACATTTATAACTCTTCTTTTAACTTTCTGCGTCGGAGTCAACTCTCCTCCCTCTATAGTAAACTCATGTGGCACAAGCTCCCAGGCTTTTATCTGTTCATAGTTTGCAAGCTTCAAATTCACTTTTTCCACTTCAGAGGCAATAAGCTCTCTAACATCGCTATTTTTAACTATATCTTCATTAGCTTCACCTATCTCCTTACCTACTCTAGCTGCCCACGCTTTAATAGCTTCAAAATCAGGCACTAAAAGAGCACTTAAAAATTTTCTTCTATCCCCTATTACAACAGCTTGTGAAATGTAAAAGCTACTTTTAATCATATTCTCTATAGGTGCAGGTGCTATATTTTTACCGTAAGCGTTTACTATAATCTCTTTCTTTCTATCGGTTATTTTCACAAAACCATCTTCATCTATCTCCCCTATATCCCCAGTGTGGAACCAACCGTCATCATCTATAACCTCTGCCGTAGCATCAGGCATTTTATAATAACCTTGCATAACTTGAGGTCCTTTAGCTAATATCTCACCGTCATCTGCTATCTTTATCTCTGTCTCAGGTATAGGTTTACCAACTGTACCCAACTTAACAGCGTCAGGAGTATTAACCGTCAAAACAGGTGAAGTTTCAGTTAAACCGTATCCCTCGTATATTCTAATACCTGCAGCCCAGAAGAACTCGGCAAGATCCTTAGATAGAGGACCTCCCCCGCTCATTGCAAATTGAAACCTTCCTCCCAATCTTTCCCGTATTTTACTGAACACCAACCTGTCCGCTATAGACAACTTAAGACCTAACAGACCACCAGGAGAACTCTGCTTCAACCTATAATCCAACGCCTCTTTACCTACATTAACGGCCCAATTAAACAACTTTTGCTTTATCGGAGAAGACTTTGCTATATTCTCATATATCCTAGCATGCACTTTTTCGTAAACCCTAGGAACAGAAACAAAAACATGAGGTCTTATCTCTTGCAAATTTTGTGCTATAGTCTGAACAGATTCAGCATACGCTATAGCTATCCCCTTAAAGAAATATATATAATTAACCATTCTCTCGTAAGCATGTGAAAGAGGAAGAAAAGAAAGAGCTACAAAAGACGGATCTAATTCGAATATCTTTAAAGTGTTTACAACGTTAGAAGTTATATTCCAATGAGAAAGCATTACACCTTTAGGTACACCCGTTGTTCCACTGGTATAGATGATAGTAGCAAGCTCGTCTCTCTTAGTTTTTTTAGCCTCACCTTCTAACCACTCCCAAGAAGCACCTTGCCCTCTAGCAACAAACTGATCAAAAGAAACAGCTTTTTCTACAGAATCTTTCTCTCCTATAACAACAAACTCTTTGACATGCTCGAGTTGATCTGAAAGTTCCAAAATACCTTCTAACCTCTCCTTACCTTCGACAAAAACTACCTTCGAATCACTATTACGTATTATATAAACCGCTCCTTCAGGCAAAAGAGTGGGATACACAGGGACCAACGCAGCCCCAAGTGATAAACACGCAAAGTCAACAATAGGCCACTCAGGCCTATTGTTACACATAAGGGCAACCTTATCTCCCCTCTTGACACCTAACTCCGATAAAGCTTTAGCAAGATATGTAACTCTACTAACAAACTCGTCTCTATATATAGGTTTATATTCCCCCTCCTCCTTATAAAAAAGGCACTCTTTTCTTTCATGCTTCGCAGTAACCAAAAAAAGTTCAGATAAAGTATTTATACTCATTATACCTACCTCCTCTTATTCTAAACAATTTTACCTAATATTTAGCCATATTTTTATTAAAAAATTTTTTTCTATAAAATTAAAAAAACCGGGGCGTAGCTCAGCTTGGTAGAGCGCACGGTTCGGGACCGTGAGGTCGGAGGTTCAAATCCTCTCGCCCCGACCAAAGTATAGAAAGGAATATTACCAATGAACAAAAATTATTGGTTATCTCTGAGCAAACAAGTAATTAACGGTTATCGGCTATCAAAAGAAGAAGCACTAAGCATACTAACCTCTCCCGACAACGAAATAGAATATCTACTAGAGGCTGCAGAAGAGATAAGATACCACTTTTTCGGGAACAAAGTCAGAATCCATGTGCTAAAAAATGCAAAAAGTGGAAAATGTCCGGAAGATTGTAAATTCTGTTCCCAATCTATAAGGTTTAACACAGCAATCCCCACCTACGATTTAGAAACTATAGAAGAAATAGTAAGCTCGGCTGAAAAAGCTTACGAAAACGGAGCGTATACTTACTGTATAGTAACAGCAACACGAGGTCCAAACACCAAAGTGCTACAGACAGTAACAAAGGCAGCAGAAATTATAAAACAGAAATATCCTACCAAGAAGATATGCGCATCTTTAGGATTGTTAAAAGAGGGTCAAGCTGAAAAACTTAAGGAAAGTGGAGTAGATAGGTACAATCACAACTTGGAAAGTTCAGAAAGCTTTTACTCCAATGTGTGTACAACTCACAGCTGGCAAGATAGATTAAAAACCGTTTTAAGAGCTAAAAAAGCAGGACTAGAAATCTGTTGTGGCGGAATTATAGGTATGGGCGAAGAGATTGTGGACAGGGTATATTTGGCACTTAGCTTATCCAAGCTAAATGTAGAATCTATACCAGTGAACTTCTTAGATCCACGGCCAGGTACCCCTCTAGATACACTACCTTTAGTCGAAGAAGAAGTAGCATTAAAGACTTTAATTCTTTTCCGCTTCACAAATCCAAAAGCAGATATAAGAGCCTCTGCAGGAAGAGAAAAGGTATTTAACAAACGCAGAACAGACATTATAAAAGTAGCAACTTCTATATTTTCATCCGGATATCTAACCACCTGTGGAAATCCAATAGAGAAAGACATAGATAATTTAACCAAATCGGGATTCGAAATAGTGGTATGACATCCCCCGAACTAAACAAGTTTATCCAGTGGGATAGAGAATATATATGGCACCCTTTTACTCAACACTCTATATACGACAAAGAATCCCCTCTTATAATAGACAGAGGTGAAGGAATCTATCTAATCGATATCTATGGGAATAAATATATAGACGCGGTATCATCCATTTGGTGCGCAATACTTGGACATAGACATCCAAGGCTGGATAAAGCGATAAAAGAACAGATAGATAAAATAGCACATTCCACCTTATTAGGAAATAGCAATACTACGCCCATAAAGTTAGCAAAAAAATTGATCGATTTAGCTCCTAAACAACTAAGAAAAATCTTCTTTTCAGACAACGGTTCAACCGCAATTGAAATAGCAATCAAAATATCCTTTCAGTACTGGCAGATTAAAGGAAAGAAGAAAAATCTTTTTGTATCCTTAAACAACGCTTACCATGGAGACACAATAGGCAGCGTATCTGTAGGAGGTATTAATACATTTCATAGGAGATTCAAACCTCTGTTATTTAAAGCTATACACCTACCTACACCTCAATATAGAGAAGACAACTACTCTATACATATAGAGCAATTTAAGGAAATCCTCCAATATCACAAAGAAGAGATAGCAGCTCTTATAATAGAACCGGGATTTCAAGGTGCTGCCGGTATAGTTACATACCCAAAAAACTTTTTAAAAACTATAGTAGAGTTAGCAAAAGAAGAAGAAATTCTCATCATTTACGATGAAGTAGCATCAGGTATTGGTAGAGGAGGATACCTATTTGCTTCACAAAGAGAAAATATAGACAAGTACGCAGACTTTATATGTCTTGCAAAAGGGCTCTCAGGAGGATACCTTCCTTTAGCAGCTACCCTTACTACAAACGAAGTTTTCGAAAAATTTTTAGGCAAACCATCTCAAGAACGCACTTTTTACCACGGACATACATTCACAGGAAACGCGCTGGGATCAGCTGTAGCCTTAGAAGTACTTGAAATAGTATCACAACAAGCCTTTCTAGATTCCGTTAAAAAGAAAGAAAAAGTCTTATCAAAGCTATTAAAAAATTTTGAAAAAATCGCGATCGTCAAAGATGTGAGACAATGGGGTCTAGCTGCAGGAATAGAACTAGCAGACTACAAAAACGGATTAAAACCATTCGATCCCGACAGAAGAGTAGGTATGAAAATATCTAATCTAGCCTTGAAATACGGAGTATTCACACGTCCTCTAGGAGACACCCTTGTAATAATGCCACCTCTTATTATAACGGATGAACAACTTGCAAAAGTAACAGAAGCTTTAGAAAAAGCAATAGATATATGGATATCAAAACAGTCATCGTAACAGGAAGCGATACAGAGATTGGCAAAACATATATAGGATGCAAAATAATCAGATACATAAAAGATAAAAATATGCCCGTTAGAGCCATTAAACCACTAGAAAGCGGCAACGGCCAAGACGCTTACCTACTAGCTAAAGCTGCAGAACAACCGTTCCCAACTAAAGCACTATGGAATTACAATTTACCTCTAGCACCATGTGTAGCTGCAGAAATAGAAAAAAAGCACCTACCAACGCTAGATCAGCTAATATCAGAAATAAATAAATATTTAATAAACGGAATAAACGTACTAGAAGGAGCAGGAGGTATATTATCTCCTCTAGGATGGAATTACACCATAGTAGATATTGGAAAAACGTTAAACGCCAAATTTATAGTAGTAGTGCCCAATAAACTAGGATCTTTAAATGTAGTATCCCTTATAGACTTCTTTATGAAAAAACAGAGATTGCAATTTGTTATTTTACTCAATACTCAACTATCTCCAAACGACTTAGCACAAGAACACAATTTAAATACTCTCAAGCGTTTGTTACCCAACACTAAAATAATAGATACAAACGAGGAATTCCAAGACAAGATAATCTCGTGGCTACTACGATGAAAATATGGCAAAAATTAATAAACTCCGAGCTAAAAAAACTAGCTCATGAAAACCTGCTAAGAAAAAGCGAGGTCCTAGAGTATATAGAAGGAATGAAAGCAAAATCAAGAACCAATCAATTTGTCTCCTTCACTTCTAACGATTATCTAGGAATGAGTAGAAATATTGAAATTGTTTCTTTAAGTTGTGAAAAGGTTAAAAAAATAGGTATGGGTGAAAGAGGATCTCCTTTGCTTGGAGGTTATACCAAATATCATGAGGAATTGGAGGAAAAGCTAGCCAAGCTTAAAAGTAAGGAAACGGCCCTTCTATTCTCATCAGGATATCTAGCTAATATAGGTGTTATAACTTCACTAGCAGGAAGAGAAGTATCCTTTTTTTCAGACAGATACAACCACGCTTCGATATACGACGGGTTACGTATTTCTAAAAGGTTAGGAGCAAAAGTAAAATTTTATCGTCATAACGATGTAAACCATCTAGAACAATTTCTAAAGAAAGATACCTCAAAATACAAAGTTGTTATAACAGAAACTTTGTTTAGCATGGATGGTGATATAGCGCCATTGAGAGACATAATAGCACTAAAGAAAGCATACAACTTTCTGTTAGTTGTAGACGAAGCGCACGCAACTTTGATTTTCGGAGAAAGAGGTGCCGGAGTAGCTGAAATGTTTGGGGTTGAAGAAGAGGTAGATATAAATGTAGGCACCCTTAGTAAAGCCTTTGGCAGCTTAGGAGGATTTGCCGCTACTTCTAAGAGTATAAAAGAATACTTAACAAACAAAGCACGAAGTTATATATTCTCCACCTCATTACCTTTACCAGTAACAATACATTCCCTAAATGTTATAGATTATTTAGAAAAGAACGATAAATGTCGAAAAACACTTTGGGAGAATATACATATTGCAAGCAAATTCACAGGTAAAAACTTAGATTCTCAAATAGTTCCAATAATAATAGGTGAAGAAAAGAAAACAATCCTCCTATCTAGAGTTCTCAAGGAAAAAGGCTATCTCGCTCCACCTATCAGGTACCCAACTGTACCAAAAGGCAAAGCTCGCCTGAGGATAAGTCTAACTGCATTGCACAAAAGAGAAGATATAATTGACTTTTTCTCTTTACTTAATACGCTTAAGGAAACAACACTAAAAATTTAAACCTTTCCAATACCTTTGTTTCAACTGATACGTTACTCCTCCTCAACTACTGCTAACACTACAGTAACGTTATCTGTTCCTCCTCTTTCATTAGCAGCGTCTACCAACATCTTGCATTTCTCTTCTAAAGAAGCATCCTTAGCTAAATAATCTTCTATCTCTTTATCTTCTAACATACCTGTCAAGCCATCGGAACAAAGGAGGAAGAGATCACCCGGTACTACAGTCTCTTCTCTAACATCTACAGAAACGTACCCTTCTCCTCCTAACGCCTTAGTTACGACATTACGGAAAGGGTGCTCTCTGGCCTGCTCCTCTGACAAATTACCTAGAGCTATCTGTTCATTAACCCAAGTATGATCACTCGTTAAAAGTTCTAGTTTACCATCTCTAAACCTATAAGCTCTACTATCTCCTACATGAGCTATAACCGCCACGTTACCTTTAAGCATCATACTGACAACAGTTGTTCCCATACCTCGCAGTCGTTCTTCCTTTTCGATAGCTTTACGTATTTTATCTTGAGCTATTCGTATGGCCATTTGTAATCTATTTGAATGATGTTGTATCCTCGCATCATAAGCAAAAGGCCATGTAGAATCTTGATCTGCGGTTCTACTTATAAAATCCTGGATAGTTTTAACTGCTATTCTAGATGCTATCTCACCGTAGCTATGCCCACCCATACCATCTGCAACTATTACAACATTATTAGCCAAATCTATCCCAAAACAATCTTCATTACTTGAACGAACCTTCCCAGTATCAGAAATCCCTACAGCTCTAAGTCTCATAACTCTAGCTCTTTCTAAAAATATTGAAAAGCCCTTTCTTCTTCTTACTCTGCAATGCTTGCAACTTTTTCTCTATTTCTATATCTTCACCTAACCAATCTAAAGCTTTTTCAAAGTATTGTCTTGCGCTTTCAACATCTCCTTTCTTGTAATATATGTTACCCGCAAGTTTCAAAATTTTACCATCTGTCGGAGATAATCTAATGGCTTTCATAATAGCGTTCTCAGCCCTATCTAACATATTTGGATCTTTAAAACACGCAAAAGCTAAATAGTAAAATGCCTTGGAATCATCTGGATTAACCTTCGTAGCTTCAAAGAAGTTTTTGGCTGCTTCACGGAAATCATTATTCTTAAGTGCTTCTTTACCCCTAACAAGGTACGCTTTAAACACTTCCTTTCTATGATCAACCCTCTTCGACTCTGTCTGGGCACCTTTACGCTCCAAGTCATACTTACTCCTTGTATGAGGATTGTACAAAATGTTAAACGCTTCAGTTATAGCTTGAAACCTTTCCTCTGCTTCACGCTTCTGATCTTGATCAAACTTATCAGGATGTAGCTCACGAGCAAGCTCAAGAAACCTTTCACGTATCTCACTGCGACTAGCAGTCTCCGGTACCCCTAAAATTTGATAGTAATCTTTTCTCCCTTCTATCATTGAAAGCCACCCCTTATTTAGATTTTACTCTAAAGATACGTTTTGCTGTAGCCCTCACAGTTTCAGAAATGTTCTTGTTGATCATAACCATCTTTAAATCCCTAACCGATAAACGACTCAACAATCTTACGGCAACTCCCGGAGGAGTACGAGGGTTATTAACAAGCGAGATAACTATAGGATACTTAGCTACCCATCTCTTATTACGCGCTATAGCCTCCAATACGTCCTCGGAAACCGTTCTATTTTTAGCTACCATCTCTATCTCTTGATCACTCATACCACCACCTTGCAAAACTGCCAAAGCCACTTGAGGATTAGGATCTTTTATAAGCATAGCACGCATACTCCTAGAAGAAGCTCTTCTAGCTAACTTAACTCTCTTAGGAACAGGTAACTGTCTAATCTGAGCTTCAGTCAGTCCTGTTAATTCATCCTTTTCTCCTCCAGGAGGAAATTGCTTAGCACTCTCTATTATCTCATCAACCTCTTCTTCCTCTGCTACAACTTCCCCTTCCTCTATTACCTCTTCAACTACAGCTTCACGAGAAGACTCCAACTCCAAAACTGCCTGCTCACTGGTCTCACGCTCTTCTTCCACCTGTTCTTTGGTAGGTTCTTTCACGTGTCTGAGCAGATAAAATCTCAAATCATCTATAGCAATCTTAGAAGCCTCGGTAAGGGAAGGATTTTTTTCTAAGGAATCAAGAATGGAAGGATCTTCAACTATTTTATCTTGACGTAGCAAAATAGCTTCTTGAATAGATTCATTTCCCTTCTTAGCCAACTTTTTAAGGAGTGAGGTGGGAACATTTCTTACTCTTACTATCGGCAAAAGTAGCTTCTCATTATTTACGTTCTCAACAAAATACTCAAGCGCTCTGTTTGATAAGCTACCAACAGCATCGGCAAATATATTAGGATCAAGAGATTCAAGGCTAGATTTAGATAAAGTAGCTATCTGCAGATTATCACTTTTTGTTAATAAAACTTGTATCTCTATAAGTTCGTCTACTGGTAGGGGAACCAAACCTTGCGCAGCTAGAAGCTGCATAGACTCGTCTCCTTCCAGTATACGTTTGGCTATATCGGAAAACTCCATTCTATCTCAAATATCCTCCCTTGATATGTATAATTCTCAAATCTCCCTCCTTTTTACAAATAATCTTAAAAGGTATATTCTCAACAACTCGCACAAGCTCGAATACTCTACCATTCACAAGCAATCTAGCTACTGATGGATCACGAATTTGCAACTCCAACGACTCTCTGGCTACAAGTTTTATCGAATCCCCTAAAACGGGGTAACTATAGAAAAATTTACCGTCGATGAAAGCTATAATCTCGGTAGGATATAAAGCATCCACAGTAACAACTACACCATCGTTCTTAAAAAATTCCTCAGAAATTCCTAGAAATAAACGATCATTCTCACCAGTAAATATGTAGAAATTTTTCAAATAGGAAAAATAAGAGTCACTCCCCACATTTCCTGCACTTAAACTACTAACTATTATAAAAAGTACGATGATAAAAAAAACAAATCCTACAACAAGCCAAAACCTTAAAGGTACGGAATTCCATTTTTCCTCTTTTCTTACCTCATAAGATGAAGGGAAAGATATTGCATTATCAAATCTATTTAAGACTTCCTCGGGATCCAAGCCTACATACTCCGCGTACTGCCTTAGAAAACCTCTAGCAAATATAGGAGCTCTTGGAATAACATCCACTCTCTCTCTTTCAAAAGCTTCCAAATATCTCTTCCCTATTTTAGTTGCCTCAGCTATCTCTTCAAGAGTTATACCTCGCCTTTCACGCTCTCTACGTAACCATTCTCCAAAACTTCTGTTATCATCACTACCGTTTACTTCACTCATAAATCCGGTGTAATTATTTTAATAAATTTTACAATAGAGTATCCTGACCAGATAAAAGCAACTGACATTTCCTTCTCAAAATGTAAGGAAGAGTATCATCTTTAAAAATAGCCTCGATATCACTATAAAGTAACTCATCTACAATAGTAACAGAAACAGACAAAGGTGTTTGAGGATTCCTGCAAAGAGCTACCTTTACGTTGTAAAGTCTACCCCATTTTTCATGTTTAGCTACAACCTCTAAAACTTTAGGATTGGCCTTACCGTACCCTGCTAAAGAAACCACCAAACCTTCCGTTGCCCTGGGATTATCCAACATAGCCGATATAACTCTAACTGTAGGATCGTAACGCAAATGACTAAGGACCCTATGCGACGCCCTCCTAGCTAAAGCTACCTTCTCACCTACCGTTAGCACACGAAGCTTCTCTATAAGTCTATTATCCGCAGCTCTTCTTACAATCGGATGAACACGTGTAGAGACCCCTACTTCCATAAGGTCTCTCCAAAAAAGAGAAGCTACTAAATCAACAGCAACGTATCGTGGAACCTTAGGATGCAATACTAACAACCGTTTGATTTCGTAAAACTTCATAAGTTCTTCGCAAGACAAAATCATCTCTATATCATGAAAACTACTAGAAGGAGTCCGCAATATTTTTCTAGCTCTAGTAAAGTCGATAGTCTCCATATACCTAAATAATATCGTAGTAAATAACCTTCCAAAAATAATATAATTGAAAAACAGTAAATACTAAACAGAACACAAAACGGAGCATATAATGACCAAAACTAAAACAAACAGTAAAACAACAGACTCTTTAACAATAGAAGAAAAAATCTTAGAAAAAATAGACAACTTGCCCGAGTCATTCGAGGAGGTAATTACTCTAATACAACAAAACTCTTCTAAACTCTCCCCATCTACTCTAAAAACATTACTCCAATTAATAGACGAAACCCTCAAAGAGTTAGAAAAAGACGACTTGCGTCTTATACTGGTAAAAAAAGTAGGGAAACTATTCTTGAAAGAAAAAGATATATACCCTATTACTATTAAGATTTTAAAAAGAATCTACCGTGACGAAGAAAAAGTTAATACCCTAATAAAATTGTTCAATTTGCCCAATTACCGAAATAAGGGAGAGATCTTCTGGGAAAAGGTAAACAATATAGAAACGGTAATAAAGATAAAAAAAGGCACCCCTATATTTTTCAAAGATAAAGGAGAAGGGAAAATAGAGGAAGTAAATCTAAAACTGGGTACTTTCAAAATAGATTTCGGTAAAAAGGGAACTTTAAATCTGGGAATATCTCTCGTAAACAAGATAGAAATACTCCAACCCACACATATTCTGTACTTAAAACTGAAAAACCCAACACTAATCAAAGAGCTGGCAGCGAAGGACAAAACTACCCTGTTAAAAAAATTATTCAAGAGCTTTGATCATCCCTTGACTATGCAAGAGATAAAATCTGTATTATCCGACGTTCTCACACCCCAAGAAATAAACGAAGTAGTTAAAAATATGCAAAAGTCTCCTCAACTAATTAAAATTCCAGGTTCACCCCGTAAATATAAATGGCAAGACGAGACCAAAGACAAAGTCCAAGAACTTGTAGAAAAATTCTCTTCTCTATCCACAAAAGAAAAAGAGGATGCTATTAAAATCTATAAAGGCGACAAGGAGTTTATAAGTAAGGTTATACCTATATTAAAGGGTGCCCTGAAATCTAGTAGCCCTATAGAAAAGATCAACACACTACTACTACTTTACTCGCTTGAAAAGAAGATAGAAGAGAAAGATCTACAGTTTCTATATACAAACTTTACAGAACTGTTTGGCAAAATAGCTTCTAAAAATCTTCAGAAGCAAGCAATAGAACTAATAAGAAAGAATTTCGACGATAGTGTAGAAATCTTCTTTACCACTATTCTTAAAGAAAGTACTCAAAAAACGTTAGAGACTCTTTATCCCTACGTATCACAGAATAAAACAAAAAAACTACAATTTCTTGAGTATATCATTGCTAGGTACTCTAAATACCCCCAGCTTTTCACGTGGGTTATAGAAAACCTCACACAAGAGGAGTATATAAAATCGAATGCAAGTGACATCATAGTGAAAACAATCAAAGCCTGTGGAGATCCAGCATTTGTGTTTTACCGTAAAAAATTGACCTCTCTTCTTTCTCCCGGAGGAAGTGTAGCACTACTTATAAATGCAGTGGATGAAAAAGATGCAGCAGAGCTATTCCAGATAATAAAGAACTCTCCTTTTATAGAGAACTACCTGAAAAAGCCTTTACTGGAATCTATAAGATTACGTTACCCTGAGATAATAAAAGAGGAGACAGATAAGTTCTACGCCACTGGAGAATCCATAAATGCTAAAAAGGAGGAGTTACAGAAAATATTACAACACGAAATCCCTAAAACTAGAAAAGCTATAGAGGAAGCAAGAGCACTTGGAGATCTGCGTGAAAACTTTGAATACAAGAGTGCTCGTCAAAGATACGAGTACCTAACTTCACTTGCTGACCATCTAAATTCCCAGTTATCGGAAGTTGTAGAAATAGAAATAGATAAAATTAATACTTCACAAGCAAGTGTAGGTACAAAGATATACCTATCCAGTACAGACAATCCTAAAGAGGAAATCACTATAACGATACTAGGGCCCTGGGAAAGTGATCCTGAGAAAGGAATCATATCTTACAAAAGCGATATAGCAAAAGCCATCTTAGGTAAAAAAGTTGGAGAGACACTCCTTTGGAAAGATAAAGTTTGGAAAATAACACGAATAGCAAAATACAACGAATAAGAGGTAACTACTAGTTATCTATCATAGTAAACTTCTGCGATTTTAGGCGAGGAAAACAATAAGAACTCTTCTACAGAATCTGCTATAGCATCTGCTACTCTCTGCCTAAAGAGATAAGAAGTTATAAGCTTGCGATCCTTACTATTTGACAAATTTACAATTTCTAAAAGCACTTTAGTAGGAATTATATTAAACCGCAAAATAGCTGGAACATAAACGCTTCTTCCTCTAATAATTTTTGTACGTATAGGATTGTAACTATGAATAGGAAGTGACCTTTTTCTGAAATTGTTTAATAAAATTTTTCCAAAAGTATACGACAAGTTCTGGCTTTTTATACGTTCCCTAAGTGAAAAATTTGTAAAAGAAACGCGCGAGTACTCTTTTCTCCTTTTATAAACTTTAGATGTTAGCCTAACTCTACCTTTAGACAATCTAGCTGATGGTACATATATCATAGCCCCTCTAAGACTCGGATGTAGAGAATCAGCGTGTATAGAAAGAAATAGATGATGACTTCTGTCTATTCCGTTTTTTTCCTCCTTCCTCGAAATATAATTAGCCAACATCCACCTTAGATGCACACCTATCTTTGAGTCTTTTATAAAATATGGAGGAGAGGTTTTAACAAAATGCTTTTTTGAAAGATCTAGCCAATTTTTATTAACCAACTTATATTTTGGATCGTTAGTTGTAATAAACACTTTGATTAGTTTATTCCTTTCTAAAATGTTTTTTAACCTTACCGCTATATCATAAACGTACACAGATTCCCATATCTTACCCCTATTAGCTCCTATATCCAATCCTCCATGACCAGGATCTATTACAACCACAGCATAGGATACACTAAAACGGTTTTTTTTCTTTACAACACGCGCTTTCTGCCGCTCATACATCACCCGTGAAGGATGATCCTCAGGCAGATATTGAGGTAATAAATACTCAAAAGGTATCCTTATAGGATACCACTTGGGAATATCCGTTACATCCGTTATACCAGATAACCTCGCAAAAGTATAAGCGAGCTTGTTTACATCCTCCGCAAATACTCTTCCAGTAAAACGAACCACTACAGCAGAATAAAGTGCTTCTCCAGGCCTCAATCGGTATATAGCATAGTCTTTATCTGGCGGATACTCCAACAAAACATCAGTTTTTCTAGGAAGGAAAATCCTAAGATCCTGTAACAAAATTTCTGCAGGAACAACTATTTTTTCACCTTCAATAAGCGACTCATCCCCCTTTTTATTAAACTCTACTATAACTCGAGTATTGCTAAAATCACCCGTTAACCACAACGAAAGGTCACCTATATCGTAAACAAATCCTTTCTTAAAATTCACAGTATGAACCCAACCATCGCTTTCCAACCTATCTTGAGGAAATATGGAATCCAAAAGTAACATCTTATTGACAGGAGATAAACAGAAAAAATCAAACTTGTACCGTTTACCTAACAAAAGCTTTCTACCTTTAGCTACTCGCTTCCAACTACACTTACCTTTAGAAATTCTATTAACAAAATGTTTCCATCCTTCTCCTTTCATAGGTGCAAACAATGCTACAATCTTGCCATCTCTATCTATACCTCCCCAAAAGTTATCTTCCACTTTCACAAATCTCTTATACTTTAACGCGTGCAACACACACGGGATAAGGCAAAACGACAGAACAGCAATAGAGGTTTTATATTTAGGATTTACCATAAATCCTAGAAGCCAAATTAATTACACCATTTTCATCCCACCACTTACCAATTATTTGAAGCGACCAAGGTATTTTTTCATCTATACGTAGAGGAGTAGGAACAGAAATAGCTGGCACCCCTACCAAATTAGCTGGAGTTGTAAATATATCTGCCCTATATCTATCCAATATATCCAACTTTTCACCCAATTTGTGAGGAGCACTCGCAAGGGTTGGAACAATCAGAAGATCAACTTTAGAAAAGAGATCCATAAATTCAGACTTCAACTTTTCTCTCACTCTTATAGCCCTACCGTAATATTGGTCATAATAGCCGGAAGCCAAAGCAAAAGTTCCTAGAATAATTCTCCTTTTAACCTCTTTCCCAAAACCTTCCCCTCTACTTCTAAAGTATACATCCTCTAGAGAGGATACACTGGTAGCTCTATAACCATAACGAATTCCATCAAAACGGGCCAAATTTGCGCTAGCTTCCGCATTTGCTACCACATAGTATATAGCTATAGATGCTTTAATAGTTGGAACAGAAACTTTCTCTACAGCATTCACTATATTAGCTATATAATCTATTGAATCAAACCATAAAGAACGCAGCCGACCATCCAACATTTCATCTGCTTCTTTGAGGTAACCCACCCTTAAGGTTCTAACATCTACATCTTTATATTTAAAGGGAGCCATATCAGCAGAAGTAGCGTCTCTCTTATCGTAACCTGAGATAATTTCCAAAAGATAGCTTACATCTTCTACATTCCGTGCAATAGGACCGATCTGATCAAGAGAAGAAGCAAAAGCTACCAAACCCCATCTAGAAACACGTCCGTATGTAGGTTTTAACCCAACCACACCGCAACAAGCAGCAGGCTGTCTTATAGATCCTCCAGTATCACTTCCTAAAGCCACAGGAACCATACCTGCAGCCACAGCAGCTGCTGAACCGGAACTAGACCCTCCCGGTACCAAGCTGGAATCTAAAGGATTTAAAGTAGGACCGTAGCAAGAATTCTCGCCACTCGACCCCATCGCAAACTCATCCATATTAGCTCTTCCTATAATAATCCCATCTTCAGCAACGATTTTTTCTACAACATTAGCAGAATAGGGAGATCTATAGCCCTCAAGAATTTTAGAAGCACAGGAAAGAAAATGATCCTTATAAGCTATATTATCTTTTATAGCAATAGGAATACCAGCTAAAGATCCTACCTTCTCACCAGATGATACCTTCTCATCTATTTTTTCAGCCGACTTTAAAGCTTCATCAGCAAAAACTTCAACAAAAGCATTTATAGATGATCTCTTCTTTATTCTCTGCAAACAATCACTTATTAGATCTGTAGCCTTTAGCTCCCCCCTCTTTATAGCAGCCACTGTATCAGCTATACTAACCACAACTTCACTCCTCCTTCCTGACCTTAGGAACAACTAAAAAATTATCTATTCTAGATGGGAAAAGAGAAAGCACAATCTCCTGTGATAAAGAAACACTAATGTTATCATCTCTTTCCAAAACAGAGGGTAACGTCTTTATCTCCTTTTCTTCTTCTTCAAATAAAGCCAGCTGGTTAAAATAATCAACCACCTTACTTAACTCAGAGCTAAACTGCTCTATCTCATCTTCAGACAACTCCAACCTTGCAAGTTTAGCTATATATGCTATATCTTTGATAGTAAATCCCATAACTCCTCCTAACGAATATGTTATTTGAAAATAGTACCACCTTTAAAAAAGAAATTAAACAAACCTTAAAAATAATAGAAGGAAACAAAAACGTTTTTATAGTAGGAGGTGCGATAAGAGACGAACTACTAGGCAAACCTTGGTTCGATCTCGATCTAGTTATACTTAAACAAAGTAACAAAGAAGATATATTTAAAATAGCAAAGTTTTTAAAAGCCAAAATAATAACCTTAGGAAAAAAAGAGCCCACATATAGGATATGCAAAGAAGATATTACTATAGATGTTACATTTATATCCAACTTAAAAGAAGACGCTTTTCGTAGAGATTTGACCGTAAATGCTTTGTTTTACTCCTTAAAGGAAAAACGAATAATGGATTACGTATCAGGTATATCAGACATAAAAAGAATGATATTACGAGCACCACGCAAAGGAAATATAGAAAAAGATCCCATAAGAATACTAAGAATAGGAAGATTACAAGCAACTCACGGTTTTACTCAAATAGCAAAAGATACCTTAGAGGAAGCTGTTCGACAGGTTAATCTGCTAAGGAAAGAACCAATAGAGAGAATCCAGCATGAAATTACAAAATTAATAGAAGGTGAGTACCTGGATATAGCTATAGAGTTCTTAGCAAAAATCAACCTATTTGAAGTATTAACAGGATCTTACATAGATTACCGGTCGTTTAAAAGTAAAATAAAGAGATTTAAAGAGATAAAAAAGAAGTTTTTTCCCAACTCAACTTTTAACGAATTAAGCGTAAAGTTAGCTTTACTTGCTACGGAGAACGGCTCTATATTAGATAAGCTAAAAGCCAACAACACAATTCCACAAAAAGAGATACGTAAGGCTAGTTCAATTTTAAAAATATTACAGTTTAAAAATAGATTTTCTTACAGGGCAATTTTAGGAATTAGGGACAATTTAATTTTGGAGAAGGCCGTCTTTCTTGCCTCTTTGGATCCAGCAAAAAGTCTTGAAATAGCGAATCTTATATCAACTCCTTTTACTCCTCCAAAACCTATACTTTCGGCAAAAGAGATAATAGAAACCCAACTTTTCCCTATATCAGATACCAATAAAGTATATTTGAACACTTATTTGGCCCAGCTTGATGGTATTTTCAAAGATAAAAATGGTGGTCTACAATATATACGCAACCTAGCCAAAAAGTCCTGATTTTCGATCTCCTCCTTCAAGTTTTCTATTTAGCTCTCTTATTCTTGCCATAAGCTTATCTATCCGCTGCTGCGCTTCCTCCCGCAATCTTTTAAAGTCTCCTCTCATCTTTTCCATCTCTTTCTTCATATCTTCCATTCTCTTTTTCAGTTGAACTATTTCCTGCTCTTTAGAAGCTATTTCTTGTTTTAACATACTAATTTCTTGGTCTTTTTCCATAAGTTGAAGATTATGTTTCTCTTCTTGCTCTTCGTATAATTTCCTGTACTCCTGCAGTTTTAAAATTTCAGAAAAATCAGCTGTAGATGGCATCTCTTCTCCTCCTTTCTGCTCAAGACGCGGGAACATTTTTCGCATCTTAAGGGATAAGTCTTCAGGATCTGGAGATTGTCTCATCGCTTCATCTATAGAAATGGTACCATACACAAGCAGTGCTAGCAGCGACTGATTCATCGTTTGCATCCTGTAATACTCTACAGATTTTTCAATCTCTTCAGGAATATCAGCTATATTTCCTTTTTCTATAAGTTCAGCTATCCTGGGAGAAGTTTTCATAATCTCCATAGCAGGAACTCGTCCTTTACCTCCTTTTCTAGTAACAAGTTTCATAGAAACAACACCTTTTAAGATCTGTGCCAACTGACTACGAACCTGTTTCTGCTGTTGAGGAGGAAAAGCATCCAAAATACGATCTATAGTCTGAGCCGCACTATTTGTATGAAGTGTCGAAAAAACTAAATGTCCAGTTTCAGCAGCCGTTATAGTAGTAGCTATAGTTTCAAGATCCCTCATCTCACCTACCATGATCACATCAGGATCCTGTCGCATAGCATTCCTAAGAGCTTCGGCAAAACTTATAGTATCTGTACCAACTTCCCTTTGAGCTATGGTTGCCTTATTGTCATGAAAAAGAAACTCTATAGGATCCTCTATCGTTATTATGTGTACAGGTCTAGTTCTAGCTATATAATTGATAAGAACTGCCAGGGTGGTGGACTTTCCTGAGCCGGTGGGACCTGTAACCAATACCAACCCCATAGGAAGTGAGCAAAAATCAAGAAGTGTGTCAGGAAGCTCAAGTTCCTCCATAGACTGAACCTTATAAGGTATTATCCTAAAAGAAGCAGCTAAAGTTCCTCTCTGCACATATATATTACCTCTGAAACGAGCTATACCTCTTACACCGTACCCTATATCTACAGAAAGTCTCTCTTCCAATTTTCTCTTCTGATGAGGACGTAAAATTTTCAAGACCATTCTTTCTATATCTTCAGGTTTCAAAACTTTATAATCAGATAATTCAGATATATCACCGTTCACTCTCACTAAAGGTGGGCGCATAGGTTTGAGGTGCAAATCTGAGGCTCCTATTTTATACATAACTGACAACAAGTTATCTAACTCGTTGAGAAACTTCCCTTCCTTTTCTCTTCCATCTCTAACCTGTTTTTCTTCCATACCTTACACCTTACACATGAGCAGAATCTTTTATTTGCAACAACATTACCTCTTTATAAACTTATCCCAATGCCTACTACCCAACTTCTTAATATTCTCTATCCTCTCTATAGCCGCTTTACTCGCAGCTTCAGTAGGTGTCATATCGTTTTCTTGAGCAAGCTGAAAAATCCTAAGCAGATTTAAATATATACCTCTTGTCATACGTAACGCCCTTTCCTGGTTATACTCACCTATTAACTCATTATATACATTTATAAGCCCACCTGCATTTATAACAAAATCGGGAGCGTAAAGTATACCTCTCTTGTATATCATCTCTGCGTGTCTTTTCTCATCGGCAAGTTGATTATTAGCCGCCCCAGCAACTATCTTGCACTTCATACGAGGTATAGTATCGTCGTTTAAAACTCCACCCAACGCACAAGGTGAGAAGATATCGCACTCTATATCAAAAATATCGTCAGGGGAAACTATCTCAACTCCCAACTCCTCCGCAGCTATATCGTTAGCCTCGGGATCTATATCGGCACCAAATATTTTACTGCCCAGATCTCTAAGATACTTAGCTAAGTGATACCCAACACTTCCCAATCCTTGGATAGCTACCGACAGATCACCCAACTCTTTATCCGGCATTTTAAGTTTAACAGCTGCCTTCATCCCCTGTAGAACACCGTAAGCAGTTACCGGTGACGGATCACCACTTCCTCCATGAGCCGGAGAAACTCCACACACCCATTTAGTTTCTATCAAGATAGTCTCCATATCCTCCATGTCGGTACCTACATCTTCAGCTGTTATATAATCCCCTCCTAACTGATCAACAAACCTTCCAAACGCTCTAAAGAGTGCTTCACTTTTATCTTTCTTAGGATCTCCTATTATTACCGCTTTTCCGCCACCCAAATTCAAACCCGCGGTGGCTGCCTTGTAAGTCATACCCCGTGACAAACGCAAAACATCTAACAAGGCTTCCTCTTCAGATCTATAAGGCCACATTCTAACACCACCTAACGCAGGTCCCAACGTAGTAGAATGAATCGCTATGATGCTCTTTAAACCAATTTCAGGATTTGAGCAAAATATCACTCTTTCATGCTCTAGTTCGTTAAGATACTCAAAAACCTTCATTTACACCTCCTCCCTATAACGTTGGGTGTAACTTATAAAAAGCAACTTCCTTCACTTTTATGATAAATTACAACAAGCTGAAACCACCCTATCTAACTAGCTTCTTAATAACACCATCCCCCAAAACCCGCCACCTCTCCCCACTGTTAAACAGTTCGGATAACGTGGGTTTACCTCCCTTTCTCTTCTGAAGAGCAAAAATTTGTTCTCTGACAAGCTCCTCATATGTGGGTCTACATATCTTCCTAAAAATACCAAAAGCTGTGGGATTATCAATCTGAGCTAACTTATACGCAAAGATATCGTACCTGCCATCGCTGTTCCAAACAAGAGCTTTATCTTTATCATCAGTAACTTTCAGATCCATTAAATCACTATCAAACGTTAAAGCTTTAGAATCGTCTTCGTCAAACGTTAAAGGATAATCATCCTCTAACCATAGAACTCTCTTCCTTTTACCTTCCTTACTTGTCACATCAGAAAAAGTACCATCGTTAAATATAATACAGTTTTGATACACTTCTATAAAAGCTAAGCCTTTATGGCGACCAGCTTCAACGAGCATGGACTTTAAGTGTTTCTGGAATATATCAACACTCCTAGCAACAAACGAAGCTCCTGCAGATAAAGCAAAGAGAATAGGATTAATAGGACTATCAATAGATCCAAAAGGGGAAGATTTACTTTTGGTACCTACAACAGATGTAGGAGAGTACTGCCCTTTTGTTAAACCATAAATACGATTGTTAAAAAGAATAACCTTCAAGTCGACGTTTCTTCTACATGCGTGTAGCAAATGGTTACCACCTATAGAAAGTCCATCACCGTCTCCAGTAATTACCCACACGCTCAGTTCGGGATTGGCTAACTTGACTCCTGTAGCTATAGCTGGCGCTCTACCGTGAATAGTATGGAAACCGTAGGTAGCCATATAGTAAGGAAAACGGCTAGAGCATCCTATACCTGAGACAATAACAACTTTTTCTTTAGACAACCCAAGATCAGCAAACGCCTGCTGAACAGCTTTTAATATAGCGTAATCACCACACCCAGGGCACCATCTAACTTCCTGATCGGAAGCGTATTCCTTCCATTTAACCTGCGCACTCTTCATTTAACAATTCCTTTAATTTCCTATAAATCTCCATTCTAAAGAAGGGCTTACCTTGTACTTTAGAGTATGTTACTACATTTGCATTGAAATTACCTTTAATCAAAAGAGACAGCTGGCCTCTATTATTCTCAGGTATAAGAACCCTTTTAAAGCGAGAAAGCAATTCTTTCAAGTTGGGAGGGAAAGGATTCAAATAATTAAGATGCGCCCTAGAAACTGTATATCCTTCCCTTCTCACCATATTAACCCCTCCTATTATAGCACCTTCACTGCTTCCCCATCCCAAAACCAGAAGATCTCCTTCATCTTCTCCATCCACCTCAATAGGAGGGATAATATCCTGGACTCTTTCAACCTTTTCAGCCCTTAACCTAACCATCTTTTCGTGGTTTAAAGGATCGTAAGAGATGTTACCTGTGATATCCTCTTTTTCGAGTCCCCCTATTCTGTGCTCTAATCCCGGAGTACCAGGTATAACTCTAGGACGTGCCAGCGTTTTCTCATCTCTTATATAGGGATAAAATTTTCCGTTTCCTTCAAATGTTTCTACCTTAATATCTGGAAGTGTATCCTCACGAGGTATAAGCCAAGGTTCAGCATTGTTAGCTAAGTACCCGTCAGAGAGAATTATAACAGGAACCATATACCTTAAAGCTATTTCTACCGCCTTGTAAGCTATATCAAAAGCGTTACTTGGTGAAGAAGGAGCTATTACAACCACGGGTGCTTCGCCGTTACGTCCAAAAAGAGCCTGAAGAAGATCGCTCTGCTCCATTTTTGTTGGCATACCAGTGGAAGGTCCTGCTCTTTGAACGTCTATCACAATCAGAGGTAACTCAGCCATAACTGCCAAGCCGATCGCTTCCATTTTAAGTGCTAATCCAGGTCCGCTTGTTCCACAAACACCCATAGACCCAGCGTAAGACGCACCAATAGCAGCACACACAGCCGCTATTTCATCTTCCGCTTGGAAAGTGATAACACCATAATTTTTCATAGAAGCAAGGAAATGCAGAATATCGCTAGCAGGAGTTATAGGATAGGAACAGTAACACAGAGAAACACCCGCTTTCTCACACGCTGCGATCAAACCCATCGCAAGAGAATGATTTCCATTAACTACCCTATACTCACCAGGCTCAAGATCTGTAGCTCCTCTTATTTCGTAACGTGCATCGAATATCTCACTTATATCAGCAAAATTATAACCACTTTTAAGAGCCTTTACGTTGGCCTCCGCTATCTCAGGTCTATTAGCAAACTTTTTTCTTATCCAGTTAATAGTAGGCTCAAGAGGCCGCGTAAACATCCAGTAACATATACCTAAAGCAAAAAAATTCTTACACCTGTCTTTACTACGAGTATCCAAAGGTAGATCTTTCAACGCTTCACGTGTCATAGAGGTTATATCCACAGCTATCACTCTATATCCTTCTAACGACCCATCTTCTAGAGGGTTAGAATCAAAACCCGCTTTTTTTAAATTTCTAGGGGTAAATTCATAAGTGTTTGCTATGATTATTCCACCTTTTGCAAGATCGAGTAAATTTTTCTTAAGAGCTGCAGGATTCATAACTACCAATACTTCTGGTTGATCACCAGGAGTATGGATATCATGATCAGCTATCCTAATTTGAAAAGCTGAAACCCCTGCTATAGTACCAGCTGGTGCTCTAATTTCAGCAGGATAGTCTGGAAAGGTAGAGAAATCATTACCCGCAAAAGCAGATGCTTCTGTAAACTTGGTACCTGCTAACTGTATACCATCCCCGCTGTCACCAGCAAACCGTATTACTACTTCTCTCTTCGCTTCTTTCATATCTCTTACGCTGCGACCGGCCCTCTCTCCTTAGCCATCTTTACAAGGTCAACCTTTCTCTCTTCTGGGAAATAAGGCCTATATCCCAACCATTCTTGGGATACTGTAAAGGGTTTACGCAAATCATCTATACCAGCAATCGAATCTTTGCGTGAAAAATAAGCCATATCATAGGTATTACTCATAATAATTGCATTCTCCGGACATGCATCTACACAATAACCACAAAAAACGCATCGCAACATATCTATTTCGTACACAACAGGATATTTCTCCACGTTAGGGTCAGGATGCTCCGCAGCTTCTATATGTATACATTGAGCAGGACACGCAGTTGCACACATATAGCACGCTACACATTTTAGGGAACCGTCCGGCCTAGTAGTTAATATGTGATAACCCCTGTACCTATTACCATAATCACGCCTTTTCTCAGGATACTCAATAGTAAAAGGGCTCTTTCTAATATTCTTAAAGAAATGAGATATAGTGACTTTAAGCCCACTAAAAATAGCAGGCAGATACAACTTTTCCCACAAACTGTATCTATAAGGTTTAGTTTTATCCGGAATCCTCATCTTTCCAACTCCCCTGCTATAATATTCAACCCACCTAAAGTGATAATAGCATCCGCAACCGTTTGATTTCTAATCAAACGTGAAAATGTAGAGAAAATAGGAAAACATGGCGGTCTGACTTTAATCCTGTAAGGATTTGGAGAACCATCACTAACTATATAAAAACCTAACTCACCGTTAGCACCTTCCAGGTAACCGTAACGTTCTCCTGGGGGAACTCTCATACCTTCAAATATCAATTTGAAATGGTATATCATCGACTCCATTTGATTATAGACCATATCCTTCGGAGGCAACATTACATGATAATCATCTACAGCATACGGTCCGTCAGGAATTCCTTGCTCTACCAGCTGCCTTACTATCTTAAGCGATTCTTTGATCTCCGCCATTCTAACTCTATAGCGATCATAAACGTCGCCTCCGTAGAATACAGGGATATCGAAGTCTACTTTATCGTACCAGTAGTAAGGTTCGTTCTTCCGCAAATCAAATTGTACCCCACTAGCTCGCAAACAAGGCCCTGTCCAACCCCAATTTATAGCCTCTTTCCCAGATATAGCCGATATTCCCACCGACCTGTCCAACCATATTCTATTGTGCGTAACGAGTTTATCTATATCCTCTATAAGAGGAGGGATTATCTCCAACAAATGTTTGCATAGATCTATAAAATCGGGCGGCAGATCGTGTTGGAAACCTCCTATTCTACATCCAGCTACAGTCAACCTAGAACCAAAACACTTGGTCAGCAAAGAGTATATCTCCTCTCTTATTTCAAAGAAATACCAAAAATTGGTAAGGGCACCTACGTCTACAAGCGTTGTCCCGTTGCAAACACAATGGTCCATTATTCTTGATAACTCCATAAGAACCATACGTCCCCAAATAGCTTTTGGAGGAAGTTCCAGACCAAGCATATCTTCCACAGTTTTGCAATATGCAACGTTGTTAATAAAAGCAGAACAGTAGTTCAGACGATCGGTATACGGTACAACTTGTTGCCACGGATGGGTCTCGGCCATCTTCTCAAAACAACGATGAAGATACCCTATCTCTACATCACTATCTACTATCACTTCTCCTTCCAAAACAGCCATCAATCTAAAAGTACCATGCATAGCTGGATGAGATGGACCTATATTAATGGTCATCCGCTCGAACATAGAGTCCTCTTCTGGGGGCAAATTAAGAAAAACCGGCTTATATATCTTATCTTCCTCAAGCTGCCATCTCTTTCCTGGGTCGTAATCTTTACGCAGCGGATGCCCAACAAAACCTTCGTGAGTCAATATCCTCCGCAAAGCTGGATGTCCCTTGAATTTTATACCAAACATATCATAAGCTTCTCGTTCAAACCAATCAGCCGCTTTCCATATATCAACCACAGAGTCAACTTCACATCTATCTTCAGATACAGGAACCTTCACTCTCAAACGCTTCCCCGTAGAGAACGAATAGAGATGATACACTACATCAAATCTTTTTTCTCTACCCGGATAATCTACACCGCATAAATCAAGCAGCATATCAAATTTTTCTTCTCTATAAAGATCACTTAACAACTCCTTAGAAACAGAAGAATCTACTATCCAAGTAGGAATATCGACGTCGTGTTCCAATTCCACTTTACCTGCGTAATTATCTTGAGCTCTAACCCAGACAGGTAACTTCTTATCCATCTGAAACTTCCGCTTTTCTAGAATATCTATCCCTTCCTCGCTTTATCAATTCTTTCAACTGAAGTATTCCAAAGATTAAACCTTCCGGAGACGGCGGGCATCCAGGGACATAAACATCGACCGGTATAATTTCATCTATACCCTGCACAACATGATAAGCTCTATAAAATCCCCCAGAAGACGCACAAGCTCCCATAGATATAACCCACTTGGGATCAGGCATCTGTTCATATATCTTTCTTAAGACAGGAGCCATTTTATCAGTTATAGTACCTGCCACTATAAGTAAATCACTCTGCCTAGGAGAAAAACGTACAACCTCATAACCAAAACGAGCAACGTCATAGTGAGAAGAAACAACACCCATGTACTCTATCGCACAACACGCAGTTCCAAACGGCAGCGGCCAAAATGACCGCGATCTAGCCCATTTCTCTATAACTTCCAACTTAGAAGTAATCCACGAAGGACTAGTTAATTCGTTTTCTTTAACCATAGTAATATCCTAAACCTTAATATCTTTAGGAGACTCTTCTAGCTTCTCAATCAAATTATCCAGTTGATCAACCACCTTTTTATGCTTCTCTCTAATCCCTGAAAGATAATCTACCAAATCTTCTCTTCCATCCTCTACACAAAAATCTGCCAACCTAGGATATAGCAAATCGATCTCGTACTGCTCCATAGCTATCAGTTCTTTCAGATTGCTGTAACTATCGTTAATACGTCCCGATTTATCAAGCAGCGAAGCTGCAAGAGCATCTTTTGAAGACGCTATATCCTCAAGAGCTCTAGCTAAATTCTCTTTTCCCTCTTTACGAGCCTTCTCAGCAAAAGCTCTAAAAAGAGCAGCAGATTCAGCTTCAGCCCTAAAAGCTGCCTTTAAACTCTCTCTCCAAGCAGATAATCTCGACATATCTTACCTCTCTCTGTCACTCAGTTTATATATTATCATATCAACGTAACGTTTTGTTTCCTGAAACGGTGGCACACCTCTGTATCTAAGTACGTTACCTTCCCCAGCGTTATAAGATGCCAAAATCTCTATCACACTGTCACCAAACAACTTCCTAAGGTACCTTAAATATCTAACCCCCGCTTCTAGGTTCCACCTGACATCTAAAAGATAACTTGAAGGAACCCCAAATCGCTCAGCAGTAGCAGGCATTACTTGCATAAGTCCAATAGCACCCTTAGGAGATATAGCAGATGGGTTAAAAGATGATTCAATCTCTATTATAGCAGCTACAAACTTAGCAGAAATTCCATACTTCCTAGCTGTACTCACTATCTCTTCCTCATAAGGCACACCTAGAGGAAGTTCACTCTCCCTAAAATCTAAATCAAAATCGATCACCTTAACAGGATTAGTATCTCTATAATCGTCCACTATTCTCTCCACCTTTAAAACAGGTACAACTATAGAACCACCGCTTTTTAGATAAAGCTCTATCTTATCACCCTTTAGAAGATACCTATCCACTTTTAAATAATGGCCACTCCTCATAACAACAAGATCTGCATTTAAATAAAAAACATACCCAAATAGAAAAACGGTAAAGGTAAACTTTCTCATAACAATTACTTTTGACTCTAACTTATCAAAAAACAATTCTTATCCAATAACTAACATTAAACAACCATTTTTAATTCAAATTAAGCACCTGCATCACAATACAGCTTTAGTATAATATTCAAAACTTTCTCTTCAATGTTTAAGAAAATTATACCAATCTATACGGGTAAATCCCTTCCCAAGGAAGTGAAAGTCCTAGGAGCTGTATCGTTCTTTCAAGATATATCGTCGGAAATGATATATCCTATAATACCTCTATTTATAGCATATGAACTCGAATCTCCTCCTCTAGTTATAGGCATAATGGAAGCTTTTGCTATCTTATTTTTAACAGTTTTCAAAGGTTACGCTGGAGTAATAAGCGACAAATGGGACGCACGTAAACCTTTTGTGGTTTCAGGGTACTCAATTTCCACTATAGCTAAAATATCTTTCTATTTCGTAGATTCGATAGGGAAACTTATAACGTTTAGAATATTTGACAGAATAGGTAAAGCTTTAAGAACTGCCCCACGAGACGCCCTTATAGCGTACACCACTCCCAAGCAGCTACGCAGTTACGCTTTCTCATTTCACAGGGGACTGGACCATATGGGTGCAGCTATAGGGCCACTTATAGGAGCTTATCTACTGTTTTTAGAAACAGACTTTAGAACGATCTTTCTTATATCTTCGATTCCAGGATTACTAGGAGTAATAATAGCAATCACATCGATAAAAGAGATAAAAGGAATTAAAGTCAAAAATATAGAACTCTCTTTAAGCAAACACTCCTTACCCTATTTTCTGTTTTCGTTCTCAAAAGCTAGTGAAATGTTTCTAATAACTTATCTTGCATCATACTCCGGTATATCTCCTATCAAGACCGCAATTCTATGGTCAATCTTTAACACTCTACAATCTATAGCAAGCATACCAAGCGGTAAAATAGCAAACAGCTTGGGATTAAAAAAATTCACAATATTATGTTGGAGTACAACTTCTATCATGTTAATAGTTTTTGTATCATCCAACATTTTTATTGTTCCTGCATACCTCCTTTTAGCTTTAACAACAGGAGCCTTAGAAGGACCTGAAAAGGCTCTCTACTTGGATATGGAGAAAAAAACAAGTAAGGGAGCATCTTTAGGAGGCTATAACCTAGCTACCTCGGGAGGCAAATTTTTATCCAATTTGCTCTTAGGTGCATTGTGGTATAAATATGGGAGTTTTATAGCTTTTATCCTTATAGCATTTATAGCTCTCTTAGGAGTTGCTCTTCTTTCAACGTATAAACACTCAACCCATTGACTCTTATAACCTCTCCAAACTGCAGTAATTTTCTAACAACAGACGAACTAAAACTACGAGCAGAAATTACAGTTACCGACGGGGAAACGTAAGATAAGAAAACTAAAGAATTTGAACCCTTACTACCATGATGAGGAGACTTGAGAAAATGACTTTTTAGCTTTTCTCTATACATAAGAACCAGTTTCTTTTCCTCCTTTACAGATATATCGCCTGTAAAAAGGAAGCTTTTACCTTTAAAATAAAGTTTGAAAACCAAAGAGTTACTATTAACACCTAAAGTGGAGACTTCAACAGGCCATAAAAAATCGATTTTAGCTTCTCCTATCTCTAAACTTTCACCTGCATTAACTATGTCAAAAACGTTTGACCTTAGGTAGTAGTTACAAATTCCGGGCGAAGAAACCAGTAGTTTATTTATTTTTAACCTATTGTCTAGCTCCAAAAGACCTTCACAGTGATCTAGATGATGATGAGTAATGATCACATAATCTACTTCTCTTATACCGTAACTAGATAAAATGCTAGCCACCTTTTTCCCACCTCCTATCCCACCAGTATCTATAAG
>JALWYX010000070.1 GCA_027078415.1 Thermoanaerobaculia bacterium | reverse complement strand
GTTTATAAAGAGTATATTTAATATTTTTAATCACAAACTCTTTTTTCAACTATTTAACCTTTTGCTGGCGGAGAGGGTGGGATTCGAACCCACGGTCCGAGTTGTCCTCGGACAACTGCTTAGCAGGCAGCCCTGTTCGACCGCTCCAGCACCTCTCCTGCTTTTATAAGAAAATTTTAAACAAAAAGACAGAGGTAGTCAAAAATGAAGTTTGGAGCAAACGACACGACAGCAATAAACACTATTAGATTTTTAGCTATAGATATGGTAGAGAAAGCTCGCTCCGGGCATCCAGGAGCGCCTATGGGACAAGCTCCCATGGCGCACGTTCTATGGACTAAATTTTTGCGTGTAGACCCAAAAAAACCTGACTGGCCTAATCGTGATAGATTTATTCTATCTTGTGGTCACGCATCAGCGCTGTTGTATTCCTTAATGTACCTATCAGGCTACGAGATAACTTTAGAAGACTTAAAGAGCTTCAGGCAGCTAGGTTCAAAAACCGCAGGTCATCCAGAAAGACGCCTAATAAAGGGAATAGAGACAACTACAGGTCCTCTAGGTCAGGGATTTGGTAACGCTGTAGGATTAGCTATAGCTAGGGAAAAACTTGCAGCAGAATTTAACAAAGATAGTATTACAATTTTCGATTTTAGAGTATGGGTCATAGTATCGGATGGCGATCTTATGGAAGGAATAAGTTACGAAGCTGCTTCTTTGGCAGGCCATCTCAGATTAGGTAACTTAAAAGTTTTATACGACGCTAACGATATAACTATAGATGGCAAACTGAGTCTTGCTTTTAGCGAGGATGTAGAAGCAAGGTTTAGAGCACAAGGGTGGGAGGTACTCAAAGTAAAAGACGGTAACGATTTAGAAGAGATATATCTATCTCTTCAGAAAGCGGAACAAATAAAAGATAAACCGACGTTAATCATCATTAAAACGCACATAGGTTACGGAAGTCCAAATTTGCAAGATTCGGAAAAGGTCCATGGAGCGCCAATGGGTAGGGAGGAAACTATACTAACTAAGAAAAGGTTTCGATGGCCAATAGACAAAGAGTTCTTCGTTCCAGAATCAGCTTTCCGCCCATACGATCAACTTAGAGAAAAAGGAAAGCGGTATAGAAAAGAGTGGGAAAATAAACTAGAAATATATAAAGAAAAATATCCTAAAGAATACAAGGAACTTTTAAGAAGGTTACAAAAAAAGCTTCCGGAAGGGTGGAAAAAAGAACTTCCCGTCTTTGGAGTAGACAATTCGCCTGTAGCTACTAGGAAAGTTTCGGGGAAAACTCTTCAAAAACTAGCTGCTAACATACCTGAATTAATAGGAGGATCAGCAGATCTTTCCGAATCTAACAATACCGTTATAAAGAGTGGAGGGATATTTTCAGCAGACAACAGGCTAGGAAGAAATTTTCATTTTGGAGTACGAGAACATGCTATGGGTAGTATATTGTCCGGATTAGCACTGAGTGGAATGTACAGGCCTTACGGTGGTACTTTTTTAGTTTTTTCAGACTACATGCGGCCAGCCATAAGAATGGCTGCTTTGATGAATCTACCTGTTATATACATCTTTACTCACGACTCCATATTCGTAGGTGAAGACGGACCTACACACCAACCAGAAGCTCATATCCCTGCTCTAAGAGCTATTCCCAATCTAACCGTTATCCGTCCAGGATGTGCAAACGAAACTGTTGTAGCATGGGAAGAAGCAATAGAGAGGAAAAACCCAGTTGCTATTATATTGACCCGCCAACCTATTGATTTTGTGGATATACCTATACAAAAAGCAAGAGAAGGAATGAAAAAAGGAGGGTATTCAGTCTCTGCTCCACCTAATAAAGTTTCACCAAAGATAATCCTCGTAGCCAGCGGCTCAGAATTACCTCTAGCTTATAAAACTCACCTAACTCTAGAATCACAAAACATACCTAACACACTGGTAAGTTTGCCTTCCTGGGAAATATTAAAAGAGCAAGAAGAAGAGTATGTAAAAAATCTCTTCCCTCCACATATACCTAAATTAGCTATAGAAGCTACTGTTCCTTTTGGATGGCACGACCTGCTTGGTCCTAATACTTACGTTCACGGAGTTGAAGGTTTTGGTTATTCCGGACCTTGGAAAAAACTGGCAGAATACTTCGGCTTTACTGAAAAAAATATAACGGAAAAAGCGTTACAAATAATCAACTCTTTATCTTCTACAGATAGATAAAGTGTTAAATTATTTGCTTTGGCGGAGGGGGTGGGATTCGAACCCACGGACCGCCGTTAAGCGGTCAATGGTTTTCAAGACCACCGCATTCGACCACTCTGCCACCCCTCCTTTTTAAAAATTATACCAGTATCCAAAACCAAACTTTAGTAAAAAGGCACAACCCAGACCTAAAAAACACTTTGTTAAAATAAATTGGAGGATGTCCAACGCTCCCTTGGTTTTCACAGCTATAAACTCGGGAAAAGAACGTATATACCTAAAATGGGACAGTTACATCCATTTGCTAATAGCTAACAAGTTGTCAGAGATAACAGAAATTATAAAAAAAGTGGAAAAATACACTTCAAGAGGATATTGGGCCGCAGGTTATATCGCTTTTGAAACTTCAAAAGCGTTTAATCAATCCTATCCCTATCCCAAACAACACGTCCTACCCCTTGCTGCTTTTTACATACTTAGCACCCCTAGTACACTTTGTAAATTACCCGAAAACAAAAGAGATTACTACCTGGGGCCCATCTATCCAGAAGTAGATAGGGATAAATATACCTTACTAGTTGAAAAAACTAAACAACACCTCCAAAGAGGTGACACATATTTACTAAATCTAACTTACAGATCGAGAGGAGCTTTCGAAGGAGACGAATTCTCCCTCTTTCTAGACCTTCTGAAAAGCACATCGGCTAAATACCCGCTATTTATGAAAATTCCACGTTTTTCAATATTATCTTTATCACCTGAACTATTTCTCCTTAAAAAAGGAGATCTATACATCTCAGAACCTATAAAAGGAACCCTACCTTTAGATAAAAACCCAGCACTCTTACATTTAGACAAAAAAGAAAGATCCCAGAATATAATGGTAACAGACGTAATAAGAAACGATTTCTACTACACAACAAAAGGAAATGCGAAATTAAAAGTAGATCTGTTCAATATAACAAAGTTACCCTACGCCTACCAGATGAGCTCACTTATAAAGTGTAAAAGCAACAAATCACTTTTTGAGGTAATAAAAGGACTATTTCCTCCTGCTTCTGTAACAGGAGCGCCAAAATTAGAAACAACGAAAATAATAGATAGACTCGAGGTGAGTCCACGTGGAGTTTATTCAGGAATCAGCGGTTGGATAAAGCCAGGAGCTGCAGAAGCCTGTTTCAATGTAGCTATAAGAACGGCTATAATAGATAATTTACATAAAGTATTTACATATGGAACAGGAGGAGGTATTAGTTACGACTCAAAACCTGACGAAGAGTATCGAGAAACCTTAATAAAATCTTCTTTTTTACCCTGCGCTAAAAATCCCGATTTTAAAATAATTACCACTCTTCTTATAGAAAAAGGAGAACCGTTCTTATTAGATATGCATATAAAACGCCTCGAGAAAACGTCAAAATTTTTCAATTTTATTTTTGATAAGAGACTACTTCTTTCGTACTTAAACGAGCTCTCTCTCCCGAAAAATAGATCCTACAAAGTACGCATTCTTATAAGCCACTCAGGTAAGATTGAACTTGAACATTACGAACTATCCTCGTTAGAAACTCCTATAGAATTACATATATCTCCTTCACCTATAGACACTTACGATCCATTTATAAGATTCAAAACAGACAGAAGGATAGTTCATAAAACGAGTAAAAATGTAGAATCGTTATTCGTAAACGGAGCAGGTTACGTAACGGAGAGTAGTAATTTCAACGTAATATTCGAAAAATATGAACAGAGAATAACTCCTCCTCTAGAGTGTGGACTTTTGGATGGAATAATGAGGCGCTATCTTTTAGACAGAGGTTTTTGTACTGAAAAGAAAATTAAAGTTTCAGAGACACATAATTATCAAATCATGTTGTGTAACTCTGTGAGAAAGATTGTTCCAGCTATAATTAAAAATGTGCGGTAGATTCGACTTAGAAACAACTATAAAAGAACTACAGGAAACATTAGGTAAAAAGATAGCGATCAGACTACCTATCCATGCTAGACCATTCACTAAACTGCCGCTTCTTACAAAAGATGGGTTAATAACAGCAGAATGGGTGCTAAGAGGTAGAAAACGAAACTGGTTTAATATACGGATAGAAACTGTAGCAAAAAGAAAATCAGATTTTCATTTTGCTTTAGCTCCTGCAACTTCCTTCTGGGTAAAATCTAAGGATACAAGAAGTAACATAGAGTGTAAAGTCAAGGGAGAAAAGCTCTTTTTCATAGGTTTTGTAGCGAAACTAGTAGAAGACAACTACTACGAAAGTGCATTAGTAACTATACCTTCTAGTAGTGAAATTGTTAAACTTCACTCACGCATGCCTCTTATAGTAAAAAAGGAAAAAATAACCCCCTGGTTAGAGGGAGACACAACTTATTCTTATCCGGCTCTAACGTTTCAGTTACCTAAAATATTTAAAAGACGTGCTTTACCTTTTGGTTAGTTAGAGCGTAAAAAATCCACTATCAACATAAATTTCTCTACCGAATTGCGCGTAACCATACCTATAAGGTTACCATTCTTACTTACCAACACAACTGCAGGGGTAGTTGTTGAAGTTATCTCAGGTAAATACTCCCACAAAATAGATTCCGGTTCTACAACAGGTACCTTTATAGCTATATTACCAATCTTAAGATTATCTAGTAAAATGCCCCTATTTTGTAGCTTGGTAAATTGAAGAGCGCGCTCTAAATTGATAACTCCACGTGGGTTACCACCTGCAGTTACAACAGGTAAGAAATCATGATGCACCTTTTTTAATACTTTTACTGCGTCTATCGGAGACGCGTCGACACTTATTGTCTTAAAATCAACTTCCATAACTTCCTTGACAGGTCTACCTGCTACTAACGATATCACTTTAGTCATAGAGGTTTCCGCTGTCGCAGATAGAATAGCAAAAAATAGAAATATCCAACTTAAAGGAGAAGCAGGAAAAGAAAGGGTTAGGAGTATAGCAATTAAAATACCTACAAAAATAGATATATTACTAGCAGTTTCATACTGTAGAAAGATAGACAATATACCCCTCAAAACCCTCGCGCCATCTAAGGGAAAAACGGGTAATAGGTTAAACAATCCCAAGAAAATGTTAAACAACGCTACGAAAAATAGCAGATTATCGTAGCTGACAACAAAGAGATCTGAAGGCCAACTACCGTTTAACAAGCTAATTAGAACTGTACCTACAAATATACTTCCAAAGGGAGCTATTAAAAATGTTAAAGCTTCTATTACTCCATCGGGAACAATATTGAAACGTGATACTACTCCTATAGGATATATTAAAGTTTCGGTCATTCTAATGCCCGCTTTTCTAAGATAAACAAGGTGAAAAAATGCATGCAACACAACCGATAAAAACATAAAACAAGTTAACAAAACGGAGAATACAAAAGACTCTATATTACCACCGAAGAGCAAATAAAGTACTATTACAACTAAAACAAAGGAGAGATGCATGTAAATACCGATACCGTTTACCGCACCTACTTTAACAAGCAAATTAGTTGCCAATGGATCATCTATTTTAGGTACTGTTACCAACCGCATTTATATCCGTACTTTTTATTCTCAGAGTCCAACCATTTTTTTAAGGGAGAAAAATAGATCAGAAGAGGTTTAGCACTCATTTCTCTGGCACCTGTCAAAACAGCTAAAGTATCCATCCACGGTGCAGATGCACCTTTCTGCATCATCTCTATAAATTTTTCCCCGGCCTTTCTACTTTTATATATAGAACACTCATGAAGAGGACCTTTAAATCCCGCTAAATCACACAAAGCTTTATGAAATTGGAATTGTAATATATGTGCAAGGAAGTAACGAATGTAGGGAACATTGGCGGGAATATGGTATTTAGCTCCAGGATCAAAATCTTTTTCTGTTCTTTCAACAGGTGGAGCTATTCCTTGCAATTCTTTACGTAGTTCCCACCAACGTTCGTTAAATTTTTCTTCAGATATCTTACCGGAGAATACTTCCCACCTCCACTTATCAATAAGATATCCGAACGGAAGAAAAACAACTTTTTCCAGCGCCAACTGTAACAAAAAAGGCAAATCCCAACCTTCGGGGATATCTTCTATTAGACCTATTTCTTTAAGATAGGAAGGTGTAATAGATAATACAATAGTATCACCTATAGCTTCATGGAATCCGGTATGAGCTCCAGCACGAAATAGGGGAGGTTGATCTTTATAAGCCCTTTGATAAAAATTGTGTCCGAGCTCATGGTGTATCACTTTAAAATCTTCGTCCGTTATAGATATACACATTTTGATACGTAAATCGTCCTTCATATCTATATTCCAAGCGCTTGCATGACACACTACCTCTCTATCCCTAGGACGTTTAAACATAGAACGTTCCCAAAAAGAATCGGGCAACGGTTCAAACCCCAGAGAAACAAAGAAATTCTCAGCATATTTAACCATGCCTTTTTCATCAACACCCTTTTTATTTAAAGATTCTTTAATACTTACCATCTTTCTCCTAAACTCTGGAGGTGCAATGATTTGGTAAATGTTACTCCAATCTTGAGCCCACATATTTCCAAGTATATGTGCAGGTATATAACCGCTTTTCGGGACTAAATCGTCGCCATAATAATCCGATAATCTACCTCGCACGTAACAGTGCAAACTCTCATACAGAGGTTTAACCTCCTGCCACAAAGCGTCAACCACCTCCAAAAACCGCTCAGATGGCATATCAAAACGAGAGCGCCACAGTTCTCCTACATCGGCAAATCCTATTTCTCGAGCCCCTTGATTACTAAGAGAAACGTACTCCGAGTATAAAGGTTTTATCTTAGGTCCTACAGCGTCTCTCCATCCCTTCCACAACTTCAAAGCCAACTTATAATCCTTACTATCAGCTAAAATTTTGATCGCTTCGTCCAACGAATAACATTTACCATCTACACACGCTTTACCAGTTGAGTATATACTCTCCATCTCAGTAGCAACCTTAGCTAACCTGCTACTTTTACTAGAATCAGAAGGAGTAGCAAGATTTACGCTAACTTGAAGAAGTTTAAACTTTCTGTCGGTAACCGGATCCTTTATAACATTGGTAAATTTAGTAGAATCTTTTATAAGAGCCATTGTAAGATTAGAGAGTTCTTCATTCACGTTGCTAGCTATAAGAGAAGTATCGTAAGTGATATAAGTTTGATAAATCCAATTAATCCTCTCTGCTTCTATCCATTTCTTCTCTAGCCTTTCTTCAGCCTCATTTATAAACTTTTTAGCTTCGTTAACCTTTTCCTCAGAAAATAAACAAAACGTGCTAGAAAAAAGTAGCGGTATAACAAGCCATCTCTTCATCGTACCCTCCTATACCAATCGTAAAACCTTTCCATAAAAGTAGTAAGCTTACTGTTATCCACAGCGTAAGATATTCGTACAAAAGAATCGTTACCAAACGCAATACCTGGTACAACAGATATACCTAAATCTTGGAGAAAAAACTTAGCTACTTCAACAGAGCTACTAACGTTTATTAAAGATTTCGCTCTAGTTATATCAAGAAAAATATAAAAAGTACCTTTGGGAGGTAAATAGTTCCAGTTCAGATCATCGAAAAAAGAGACAAGTTTATCCCTCCTATCTTTATACTCTTTTAGCTTTTCTTCAAACCATTTTTGCCCTACCTTAAATGCACCGAGAGCCCCATACATAGCTATAGAAGATGGATGAGAAAAAAAGTGGCTTTGCAGTTTTTTTACAGCTTTTATTATAACTTTGTTGGCTATAAGGTATCCAACACGCCAGCCGGGAATGGCAAACTTTTTAGAAAACGATCCAACGATAGCAAAATTATCGTTCCAGTAAGTAGCAATAGATGCGGGAACAAGCGGAGGGTATACAAAATCCAGATAGGTTTCGTCGTTTAGAACTATCAAATCTCTCCCTCCCAGAACTGTACTTAACTCTTTATAAAAATCTTCACTCACAACTTGAGCAGTAGGATTTGAAGGATAGTTTAAAACAACAAGTTTACTCGCAGGAGAAATAGCAGCCAGTACGCTATCTATAGAAGGCAAAAAATTATCTTTAGACGAATCTATCACAGATACAGTAGCACCCGTTAAGCTTATCAGAGGAATATAGCTAACCCAGTAAGGTGAGATTACAATAGCTTCATCGCCAGTTTCCAGTAGAGCCAAAAACAACAAAGCTATCGCAGATTTAGCTCCAACAGTTATAATTACGTTATCAACCTCCAAACAGCTATCAAAACGTCTATTGTACTCTTCTATTATTTTGATCCTAAGCTCGTACAAACCTTCGACAGCTTCATACCTTTGCACTCCTGCTAACGACTTTTGTACAAATACAAGTAGTTCTTCAGGAGGATCAAAATCTGGTTCACCTGCGCTAAGAGATATAATGTTTTTACCTTCCGCTCTCAACCGGCTCTCTAACGCTTTTACCTCCAAAGTCTGAGATTCTCCTATACACTCCACTCTCTTAGTAACCATACTTTTCACCACTGCTCGAACCTACATTATTTTCTCTATGATAATACCATCATGATATCATTCTTGAGAAAACCGAAATTTTAAAAAAAACGTAATTGTAAGTACTATGCGTAGCAAAACTACTTTTTACACATTCTATCTAATTATATTAACGGTTGTCATTCTACCTATATCTGTATTAGCTTCTTCCAAAGAGGTGGTTACAGTATTGGTAGAACCGAAAAAGGTAGAAACTGCACCAGGTAGTGAGGTAGACGTATCGATCACTTTAGATATAGCACAAGGGTGGCATATAAATTCAAATAAACCTACAGAGGAATTTCTTATTCCTACAAAAGTAGAGTTTTCGATTCCTGAGAAATGGCAAATAGTAGATACAAAGTATCCAGCTGCAAAACTAGCCAAATTTACTTTTGCCGAAAAGGAACTTTCTGTTTACGAAGGAAAGGTTAAAATTACAGCTATTCTCAAAACACCATCAAAAATTACGAACGATAAGGAGATAATAAAAGGTAAAGTAACTTTTCAGGCGTGCGACGATAAACAGTGTCTTCCTCCAGACGACGAAGAATTTCAGATAGAAGTATCGTACTTAACCGCAAAAACCGGGATCAAACAGCACCAAAACGCATCTAAGTCAATATATATCTACATTCTCTTTGGAATATTAGGAGGTTTAATTCTAAACATAATGCCATGCGTTCTACCGGTTCTCTCTTTAAAGATATTTTCGCTTATAAAAGCGTCTCAAGGGAACAATCTAAAAGTAAGAATTAGTACTCTAGTAACTTCCCTTGGAATAATTTTCTCTTTTATATTACTAGCAATTTTTGTAATACTAGCTACTATAGCAGGTAAAAGTGTAGGGTGGGGAGTACAGTTTCAAAACCCCGGTTTTGTAGTATTTCTAGGAGAGATAATAGTACTTTTTACTTTGAATCTATGGGGAATTTTTGAAATATCACCTCCTAAATTTATTCTAAACGCTTTAGGAACAAAAAAACATGAAGGAATAGTGGGAGATTTTCTAACAGGTATGTTCGCGACACTTATGGCCACACCCTGTTCTGCTCCTTTTCTTGGAACAGCTGTATCTTTCGCCATAGCTTCACCAGCATATGTAACTTTTACCATTTTTACTGCAATAGGAGTAGGTATGTCTTTACCTTTTATAATAATAGCTATAAAACCAAACGCGTCTAAAATATTACCCAAACCGGGACCCTGGATGGAAAGTTTTAAAAAAAGTATGGGTTTTCTTCTCCTGTTGTCGATAGTATGGATATTCTATATTTTGCACGGACAGCTAGACAGCATCTCTTTAGCAAAAGTACAAACGTCTTTTATAATACTCGCGTTTTTCGTATGGCTTAGCTCAAACCTACAGTCGTTAAAAAGAACTTTAGCACTTACTCTTACTTTGATTTCTTTTATCTTTCCTATCTACTCTGTAACTAACGACAAAGCAGCAACGGTAAGTAGAAAAAAGATTTCCAACGATCTTAGAACCGAGAAAGAATCGATAATAGAATGGGAACCGTTTTCTAGTTCGAAGATAGATCGATATCTATCTATGGGTTTCCCGGTATTCGTGGATGTTACTGCAGATTGGTGCTTGACATGCAAAGTTAACGAAGCGATGATCTTGAATACAGAAAAAGTAGCAAATTTCTTTAGAAAGTATAAGGTTAAGCCGCTAAAAGCTGATTGGACAAACAAAAACGAGGAGATATCCAAATTTCTATTCAGTCATGGGAAAAAAGGGGTGCCTTTCTATGTGCTTTATTATCCTTCAGGAGAAAAGTACGTTTTCGGCGAACTTATCTCTGTATCTGAAATAGAAAAAGCTCTATCCAAACTAGACAATAATAGATCTACACTTTCTCAAGAGAATCTATAACAGCTTTGGTAAATTCCTCAGTTGTAGCTGTACCTCCTAAGTCTGGAGTTTTTATACCTTTACACTCTAGCGTATAACACAAGGCTTTATATACAAGTTCTGCTTTTTCATCTAGAGACAGGTACTCTAGCATCAGTATAGCAGATTGAAGTAGTGCAATAGGATTAGCTATCCCTTTACCTGCTATATCTGGAGCACTACCATGAACCGCTTCAAACACACCTATTTTATCCCCTATATTAGCCCCAGGAGCAACACCCAAACCTCCAACCAAACCAGCAGCCAGATCAGAAACCACATCACCGTAGAAATTTTCCATGACCAAAACGTCAAATTTATCAGGATTTAAAACTAGTTGCATACACAAATTATCGATAATCTTTTCATCCGCCTCTATATCAGGATACTTTTCAGCCACCTCCCTAAAGCATTGCAGGAAAAGACCATCCACCATCTTCATTATATTAGCTTTATGCGCAGCAGTAACCTTTTTTCTTCCCTTTCTAACAGCATATTCGAAAGCAAATTTCGCTATCCTAAGAGAAGCTGTACGCGTTATAACTTTTATACTTTCGACTACTCCATCAACAACCTCATACTCAATACCTTTATAAAGTCCTTCTGTGTTTTCTCGTACTATAACCAGATCAACATCCTTATACCTACTAGCTACACCTGGTAAGCTTCTAACAGGTCTAAGATTCACATACAGATCTAAACTCTGCCTAAGTGTAACATTTACAGATCTAAACCCTTTACCAACTGGAGTAGTTACAGGCCCTTTAAGAGCCACACCTTTATCTTTTACAATATCTATCACATTCTCTGGCAACGGCGTACCGTATCTTTCTATAGCTGGGAGTCCAGCTTCAACTTCTATCCACTCTATCCCACACTCAGCAGCATCCAGTATATCTACCACCGATTTAGATACCTCAGGGCCAACACCGTCACCTTTTATAAGCACCACTTCAATTCCCATCGCTGCCTCCTAAACAGTAGAGTTCAAAGTTCTGTCCACGGTGAAAAAAATTTGTAAAATCGCTTATAAATATACGCTCGCTACATCCTATAAACCAATCCCCTTTCCCCACCCTCCTATCACCATTATCATATACAACGTATCCCCAGTTACTATAGTCTATAACAGCCACACATTCCGAGCCACCCAGAGTTCTATCCACCACTTTATAAGGTTGTAATGCAAAAAAATCTTCCAAAAGCAAAGAACATCCAAAAAGAAGCTTATTTGCAAAAAATTTAATAAACAGCTTATCCATTTTAAACATCGAAGCATCAGCAACGTAAGTTGCTCCTATAAAAGAGGACAATTTGCTACCAAAACGACCTTTCAACTTTTTTTCAACCTTATAAGGGTATTCAGGAGCGGAAAAAATACTATCTAAAGATCTAGAATTGTATACTTTTACTGGAACAGGTTTACCAGGAATATAGAATTCCAAAGACGCAGCCAAAAACAGTTTACCAAAACCGGGGCCAAACAACTTTTTAAATTCTGAGTATTCTACATACGGCTCCAGCAGAGGATAGAAATCTCCGTAAACTTTAGTAGCATTACCCCAATAAGGAATAAGAACCTTTTTATACCTTATAGCGCCACGTAACTCATCCGGGCTACGCACCTGCACCTTGGAAGGCAGTTGTTGAAAAAAAAACCATCTGACCTTCGATTTGTATTTTTCAAGATCTGGTAGAGGGTTAGCTGGAACAACATTTTGACCAAGTTTAACTTTATTTACCGGCGCAAAGAAACCATCTTTACCTTCCAATCTACCCTTTACAACTAAAACAGCAACGAAATTATTATCTCCCTCCTCTAGAATAAAAGTCTCTACCTTAGCAATTCCTTCGTCTAGGAATGCTATCATAACATCGTGAACTTCAAACTCCTCTTCCATCGTACATGCCAAAAAGACGTATAAGAGTACACTGAATAGAAACGATTCTCTTACCATACCTTATTTGCCACAACTGTTTAGCTAAATACAGCTATGCTACTTTTGAAATTGAGCCATTATCTCCTGGATATCCTCGAAGTTAGGATCTATTTTGTGCAATTGAGAGAAAGTCTTATAAGCTGCTTCATTATCTCCCATAACAAGATATATGTTACCAAGATCGTACAATAGAGTAAGCATCGATTCTTGAGGAAGCTCTTTAGCTTCTTCTAACGCTTTCTTATACCATTTTATAGCCAGATCTATTTCACCCTTTTCAAAAAAACATTGACCTAGCAAAGAACAACTATCCACAAAAAGTTCTTCGCTCTTAACGGCGATTTGGAATTCGCTTATAGCTTCATCTAACAAACCCATCTCTTTGTAAGCTATACCAAGATCAAAGTGAGTACGGTAATCTTCTTCGGAAAAATGCTGAGCTATGCCTTTTTTAAAACTAGATATTATCTCATCAAGGGTAGGTTCCTTCTCTTCTACCTCAGTTATCGGAATATCTCCAACCTCTTCAAGCAGTTCCTTTTCCAACTCTGCAGCTAAATCGAACATAGCATCTTCCTGGGCAAAAATCGAAGGCTCCTCTTTAGGCAGCTTAGCTTCTGGCATCTCCTGATAAAAAACTTTGGTTGGAATGTCTTTAATCTCACTCACTATATCCACATCTTGTTCTTTATCCACCCTGATAGCTTCAGGTTTAACAACCTTTTTGCCTTCGGTTTTCTTTTCTTTTTTCTCCTTTTTACCACCTAGTAATACATCTGCAACAAGATCATCAACAACTTTCTTTTTCTTTCCAACTTTTTTCTTCGGGACCTTCTGAACCTTTTCCTTTTTCTCATCTAGCAGATCGCTGGTCTTTTTAGCAGATACCTTCTTCTCTTCAACGACTTTACTCTTTTTCTTAGAAACCTGTCCCCCTAATATACTACTTAAAAGATCAGCTTTCTTTCCTTTCTTAGTTCTAGGTTTAGACCCACCTTTTTTACTCTCTTTTGTAACGATTGCACTTACGAGATCATCGAGTCTTTTAGATACTTTTCTCTTGGTCTCCTTACGGGTATCTTTATCGCTACTTTTTTTGGGGAGTCTTGCTGGTCTAGATTCTATCTCTCTTATGTTCGCAACAACTCTCTCTCTAACGTCAGGTTCTTTATCTAGCGGTTTACTCCTAGGAGGCAGAACTTTACTACCTCTTATAGTAAAACCAGCCTCCTGCAGCTTTCCTACTACATCTAACCAGTGCGTTTGATTATTTGTATATTCAGCTGCAAGATACAAACGTTCCGCCCATTCAATGACTTTCTCTACCTGTTTTTTGCGCAAATACAAAAGCACCATAATACTTATAGCTTCGGTGTTAAAGTCGTCTTTAGCTAAAACCTCGTTGACACGTTCTTCAACTTTATTAAGTAAACCGTACTTAAGAAATCCTCTAGCTTCTTCTAAAAGATCAGATATTCTTTCCGAAGAATAGGCATCTTCCTCGTATTTTTCCTCTTCTACTGCTTCCTCCAGCTCTATAGAGGCAACCAACTCCTTTTCTGACAACACCTCCTCATTTTCTTGTACTATCTCTTCCTCTTTCTTCTTCCTTGCTTCATAATCCACCTCTTCTAGCTGAGCAACGTCTTGTACTTGTCGGATTTCATCCTCTTTACTTTCTACGCTCCACTCGATATCATCGCTTATTTCAACTTCGTACACTTCCTCTTCTGATTCTTCTTCAACTTCTTCCAATACTTCATCCTCAAACACCACCTCATCCTCTACCGCAAGTACGTCTTCTTCAAGCAAGAGATCTTCCTCCACATCCACTTCCAATTCAACCCCACTTAAAGTATCTTCATAAACACCTTCACCTTCTTCTACCGGAACCTCCTCCGCAGCTGGAAGCTCTTCATATTCATCTACTATCTCAACTTCATCTTCTCTAACCAATTCCGGTTCCTCTTGATACACCAGTTCTTCTTGGTCAACAACTCGGCTACCCTCCTCAACGGTAGAACGTTCTACAACTGCATCTTCAGGAACAACATTATCTGCCACAGGTGTACTGACCTGTGCAGCTGGCTTCTCTGCACGACTCTTCTTAAACTCTTTTACTATCACTTCAGCTTCTGGGTTAACACTAACAGCTATTGAAAGGAGTCTAGCAGCAGGACCTACCAATTTACGTTCTTTGAGAAATAGTACAACTTCTTTTATAAAATCTAAATTTTCAGGGTATTCTCTTATAGCAGTTTCATACACTTTTAAAGCTTCATTTATATGTCCTTCTTCTAAAAATATATGAGCCATCTCTCTGTATTGTGCTAAAGCTTTTTCTTCCTGGTTGTACTTCGAGTATAGTTGCGCCAACTGGAACTTTCTCTGTAAATCGTTAGGTTCTATCTCTACCAATTTCTCCAAGACCGATATAGCTTCCAACTCTCTATCGTTGTAAAGAAACGCTTCAACAAGCATAGCGTATTGTGCCACAGCTTCCCTTATCAAACCTTGTTTCTTATACAACTCCGCCAACCTTTCGTTAACTACTACAAGAGAAGAATCGTATTTAAGTATTTTTTTATACATAGCTATAGCTTTAGTGTAAAAGCCGTCTTCCTCATGGGCTTGAGCAACTTTGAGATAGAGTTTGATAGCTTCGTCAGTTTTTCCTAATTGTACGTAGAGATCCCCTACCCTATTAAGGGTAGCAAGATCGTTAGGATTTTTTTGTAAAATTTTTTGGTATTCCTTTATAGCTGCATCTATCTTACCCTTAGCTATATATTTTTCAGCTGTTTGTATTATTTTATCTTTGCCTCGCTTAAAAAGCATTTCATACGCTCCTTCACAAAGCCTACAATAATAAGATTATGACAAAATAAAAAATAAAAAAAGTCACTCCCATCTAACTTTCAACCTCCTAGCTGCAAGAACTTCATCACACCGTTTAACAGGTGTAGAATGTGGAGCGGTTTTAACAACTTCAGGGTTCTCCTCGATCTCTTGTGCTATCTTACGCATAGCTTCTATAAACCTATCCAATTCCTCTTTAGACTCTGTCTCTGTAGGTTCTATCATCAAAGCACCTTTTACTATAAGAGGAAAAAAAACGGTAGGAGAATGGACTCCATAATCTAGTAACCTTTTCGCTATATCCATAGCTGTAACACCCTTTTCACGTTGGAACTTATCGGAAAAGACTACTTCATGTAAGCTATCGCTTTTATAAGGAAGATAAAAAAATTCTTCCAACATTCTTCTTATATAATTGGCGTTAAGAACACATACTTCTGCCACTCTTTTCAACCCTTCACCGCCCATAGAGAGTATATAAGCGAGAGCTCGCACTATCACAGCTGTTTGGCCAAAAAAAGACTTTATTCTACCTATCGATAAAGGAAAATCACAGCTTACCTTAAATTTACCATCCTCCTTAACTATTCTAGGTATAGGTAGAAACGGCTCGAGTTCTTTTTTCACCAGCACCGGTCCCGCTCCAGGACCTCCTCCTCCATGAGGTGTGGAAAACGTTTTGTGTAAGTTTACATGCATAAGATCTATACCCATCCTGCTGGGTAATATTTTCGCTACAAAAGAGTTAAAATTTGCTCCGTCGCAATATACAAATCCCCCTTTGCTATGTACTATTTCTGCTATTTCTACAATCTGAGTTTCAAAAATTCCTAAAGTGTTCGGAACGGTCATCATCATAAGAGCTACCTTTTCATCCATAACTTTTTCAAGTGCAGCTACATCTAGCATACCTGAACGAGTAGATTTTATTTCTCTTGTTTTAAACCCTGCGATAGAAGCTGAAGCTGGGTTTGTACCGTGTGCGGAGTCTTGAATAAGAACAAACTCCCTGTTCTCTCCTTTCTCCGCAAAGAACTTCTTAACCATCATTATAGCTGTGAGTTCACCATGTGCACCGGCAGCCGGTAGCAGTGTAGCTGCATCCATACCTGTAAGTTGCAAAAGAAGCTGTTCCAATCTCCAATAAATCTCTAAAATTCCTTGAATATCCTCCATATCTTGCTCCGGGTGTAACTCCAAAAAACCTCTCAACCCTGCTACCTCCTCGTTTAAAACAGGGTTATACTTCATAGTACAACTTCCCAAAGGGTATATACCTAGCGTCACAGCCCAGTTCATCCTTGCTAACCTATGAAAATGCCTAATTACTTCAGGCTCTGAAAGCTCCGGAAAACCCTTTATCTCTTCCCTTAAAAGCGTTGGATCAATCTCTTGCAAAAAACTATCTTCCTCTTCCTCTATAAGTATTCCAATTTTACCAGGTTTGCTCTTTTCAAAAATCAGCGGTTCTTCTACCTTCACTAGAAATCCTCCCTCAATATATCTACAAATTCTTCAAAAGTTTCAGGTTTATTCAGCTCTGTAACGGAGACAAGAAGGTGGTTCTGCATATACTTATAATATCTAGCCAAATCGATTCCAGGGTAAATACCAACCTTACGAGCTTTAGCAAAAACCTTTTTTATATCTTTTACTTCAACAACAAACTCATTAAAAAATGTTCCTTCAAAAGTAACTTTTACACCAGCATCTTTCAACATTTTAGCGAGCAAATGAGCTCTATTGTAGTTTTTCTCAGCCAATTTACGCAAACCACATTTACCGTACAGAGACAAGAAGACTGTAACTGCCAAAGCCGCTAGCGTTTGGTTAGTACATATATTAGAAGTAGCTCTCTCTCTGCGTATATGCTGTTCTCTGGTAGAAAGAGTAGCTACAAACGCTCTTTTACCATCCTTATCTACCGTTTCTCCAATCAGCCTACCAGGTAGATGCCTAATTAGAGAAGCTTTAGTTGCTAAAAAACCAATTAACGGCCCTCCCCACGAGGGATAAAGTCCGAAACTTTGTGCTTCACCTGTAACAATATCGGCTCCGAAGAAACCAGGAGGTTTGAATAAGGCCATACTAAGAGGCTCAGTAACAACAACAATAAGGATAATATCTTTAGATATACTTCTAACAGCGTCTATACGTTCTACAACACCAAAATAGTTAGGAGATTGTACAGCTAAAGCAAATACTTCATCTGAAAGCGTCTTACCCAGCTTATCTATCTCAATCTCTCCAGTCATAGGATCCCAGTCGATCTCTTTTATATCTATCTCCAAATTAGATATATAAGTTTTCAAAGTATCTCTATAGTGAGGATGTAAACTTTTAGGTATAGCAACAGTATTACCTTTCTTACTAACACGCTTAGCCATAAATACAGACTCAACAAATGCAGTAGCACCGTCATACAGAGAGGCATTTGATACTTCCATATCTGTAAGTTGACAAATAAGTGTTTGATACTCGTACATCGCTTGAAGAATTCCTTGAGAAATCTCCGGCTGATACGGTGTATAGATAGTAAGGAATTCCGGAAGAGAGGTTATATACCTAACAGGTGGAGGGACAAAGTGCCTGTATATCCCTCCTCCAATAAAAGAACGCTCCAGCGTAAATTTATTTTTAGAAGCGAGGGTATGAAAAAGCTTTCTAATCTCCTCCACTTCAAGAGCTTTACCTATAGGAGGAGAATCGATAAAGAGTTCTTTGGGTACAGACTTAAACAGGTTATCTACGTCGTCTACCCCAACAGCTGCGAGAAGCTCTTTTAGCTCTTGAGAACCACAGGGAATATATGGATGTTTGTACATCTTATTCCTCTTCTTTTACAAGTTCCTCATACTTCTCAGCTGTTAAAAATACGGAAAAATCTAAATCACCCAACGATTCTACCTCTACGAGCCATCCTTCGTCGTAAGGATCGCTATTTATTTTAGACGGATCATCTATCACCTCTTCGTTCAAAGCCACTACTCTACATTTCATCGGAGCAAACACATCGGCCACAGCTTTTACAGATTCAAGCGTCGCCAAAACATCGCCGGCTTCAAATTCCTGTTCCAATTGTGGAAGTTCAACGTATACCAAATCACCTAAAGACTCTTGTGCAAAATGTGTAATACCTATCCTATACCTTGTACCATTATCAATCTGCATAACCCACTCATGGTCTACAGTGTAATATCTATCACCAGGATACATCTCATACCCCCTATATCAAGAACTTGCCATCTTTATAAAATGGAATTTTAACTATTCCAAATTCATATCTCCTCTTACGAATATCCATAAATACCTTATTACCTTTGTATTCATTACTAAGGTAAGCCATAGCGATAGTTTTAGCTGTTTGTGGAGAAAAAGTTCCACTGGTAACGCAGCCTACTTCCTCTCCATCTGGACCGAACAATCTGTAGTTAATTCTGGGTATAGGTGATTTCTCCAAGGCAACAAGCCCTACCAATCTTTTTACAACGGACCTATTCTTAAGTGCTTCACGTCCTACAAAATTGTTCTTCCAATCTACAAGCCACTCTAAGTTAGCCTCTAATGGAGACACATTCTCGCTTATTTCGTGGCCGTACAAAGGATACCCAGCTTCTATACGCAGCGAATCACGTGCAGCCAAACCAGCAGGCGTAACACCTAAATCGATAAAACTGTTCCACAAACTGACAGCTTTATCTGCTCTACACATTATCTCGAAACCATCTTCACCCGTGTAACCGGTTCTAGCTACGAAAAAAGATTTTTCCAACTCTACTACCTCAAACCGCTTTATTTTTTCCAGTTTTAAATCTATAGATAGCTTTATAAATTCAGGAACCCTAGGGCCCTGAACTGCAAGAAGCGCAAAATCAAAAGTTAAATCTTGTAGCTCACACTCAGGTAGGTTACCCCTTATCCAATTGACAACTTTCTTTCTATTAGCGGCATTTACTATCAAAAGAAAGCTATCCTTAGCTACTCTGTACGCTATAAGGTCATCTATTATACCACCTGTTTCATTAAGAAACACAGTATAGGCTGCTTTTCCCAATCTCAAAGTACTAACTTTCCTCGGAGTCAGATGATCGAGTTTTTCCCCAACCCTATCACCTTTTACCACTATCTTACCCATATGAGAAACATCAAATATAGAAGCGTTTGTTCTAGTTTGCACGTGTTCCTCTCTAGCGTTGGAAAACCATGCAGGTAGCTCCCAATTAGCAAAATTTATAAGTTTGGCTTTACCGTAACATTGATAGAGAGGGGTTTTATACATATCGATCACAGACCTCAGATATAATCTTCACCATAGGTTCTATATCTTCCACCTCTATACTCGAAAAAGCTATACGCAAAAATGAATCATCCACGGAAATTAACCCAACCTCTTTGGCCAAAAGAAGTTTTCTTAAATATTCCGCCTTACCTTTTAAAGTTCCTTTGAGTTCTAGAAGAGTAAAACATCCCGAATTACACTTTTTAACTTCTACAATGCTACTGTCCAAGCATCCAAGTTCTCTTTGTAATTTTTCCCATCTTACTTTAAGCTCTTGGATCAACTTAAGCTTTTCTACCTCCCAACTATCGCTATCCAATACTTCTGCGGCTATCTCTTGCGCAATGGCAACAGGAGAACCCACACTTGATCTTAGAAGAAATTTCAGTTTATTCTCTAAAGCTTTCACAGCTAGGGAGGAAGGGTCTAAAGGAAAAGTTATAAATCCTACTCTTCCGCCGAAAAATGAGAGGAACTTGGTAAAACCGTCGACCTTTATTGGGAACAAATTGTCGTGTATTCCAAGCAGTTGCCAAAATATGGAAGCTTCAGGTGAAGAGTCATAAACAAATCCTTCGTATGCATCATCACATATAACCAACAGAGGATGTTTATCTGCTACTCTCTTAAGAGATGCGATAAATTCTCTACGCTCTTCCAAAGAAAGGTTGGTCCCTCCCGGATTGGAGGGGAAATTTACAACTACTCTGATGGGTACTCCCTTGGCCACACCTTTTACAGATTCTTCATACATGTATAGGTTCCACTCTTTCCCCTTATACGCTTGGCCAAATATAACGTCCGCCCCCCTGTTTTTTTGAAATATATGAAAATAATTGCCCCACGACGGTTTGGGTAACACTACTACAGAACCAGCATCAACAAACAGCTCTGCTACAAGAAAAAGAGCGTGTGTTAATCCTACAGTTACTACAGGTCGTGAAACGGCTATACCAGAGACATTATTTGTTTGTGAAATTTCGTACCATCTGTTACGTAACCTCTCTATACCCAGCAAGGGTGAGTACAAAAGTGCAGTATCGATATTGGATACGTTTATACACTTTTTAAGTGAAGGTAAAGTCAAAATAGCGCCTTTCCCGTTGGTAATTTGTCCTATAGTAGCATTAAAAGTTTTTCCCTTAGCTTCAGCTGCCTGTTCTGGTATATCAGGGGGGAAAAATGCGCTTCTACCTAATCTAGAGATAAAGTTTGCTAAAATGGGGCATTCCTCAAAAAGAGATCTATTCAGATTTTCAAGAGAGCTAAACATCTCTTTGAGAGGTTAATCTCCCATAAACATATCACCAATGCCACCTAAAATGGAGCCTTCGCCCATATCTTTACCACCTAATTTAGGAGCGGCAGCGTATATCCTATCGGCCAATCTGCTGAATGGCAAAGATTGTAGCCACACTTTACCTGGTCCTCTCAAAGTGGCAAAGAACAGCCCTTCTCCTCCAAAAATAGCGTTCTTAGCAAGCCCTAGTAATCCGCTTCTAACTCCTCTAACCAGTTCTATATCGTAATCCACAGAAGGTTCATAAGCTACTATACACCCAGTATCTATACGCAAAGTTTGTCCAGGCGCTAATGTTCTTTCTAGTATCGTACCACAAGCATGGCAAAAAGCCCAACCGTCTCCAGTTAACTTTTGCAATATAAATCCTTCTCCACCGAAAAAGCCAGCTCCTATACGTTTCTGAAGATGAATCCCCACAGAGATACCTTTAGCTGCACACAGAAAAGCGTCTTTCTGACATATTATCTCTCCTCCCAATTTTTTCAGGTCTAAAGGAACGATCTTACCCGGATAAGGTGCAGCAAAAGCGACTCTTCTTCTTTCACGAGCAAAATTTGCAAAAAGTGTCATAAACAAGGATTCGCCAGTGATCACCCTCTTAACTCCTCCCCACAGCTTGGCAGCAATTCCTTTCTCCTCGGTTCCATCGCCGAATATCGTCTCCATTTCTATACCATCTTCCATATAGAAAAGGGAACCAGCTTCAGCTATACACGCTTCTTCAGGATCAAGGATTATTTCCACATACTGCATCTCTTCACCAAACAACTCGTAATCTATCTCATGAGCTTTCGTAGTCCTACCAGAAACATTAGACAGACTTGGAGGAGGCGGAACCAAAGTGCCGCTAGAAAAGTATTCCCCGAACTCCGGATGATCTTTAATATGAACCCAGTTTCTCATACCAGGTCCAAAAATATAATCATCCTTACCAACTTCTCCATTACGTATCTTGGCGATCACGTCATTTTTACCAAGAGGCCCTATTTTTTCACCCCTGATACCCAGATACCAATTTGCCATTAAATTTACCTCCTTAAATAAAGTTATCAGTTCTATTGTATGACTTATCCGTTGTAATATAAAGTAGAATCTAAACGAGGAGGAGAAAAATGAAAATCCCGCAACTTATATTAAGACAACTTTACACTTATGGAAGTTTGCAAAATATCCGTAAAGGATTTAAATTCAGAGTAAAAAATAGATTAAACAACGTAATTTTAGAGAAAATAAATAGGATAGAGATTGACGGTGAAGAGATTCCTTTAGACGTCATAAACCTGGTGCTAGATAACGGGGATCGATTGAAAGTAACAGAGATAACACCCTCTAACCCCCTTACCTTCAAGTTAGGAGATTCTTTAACTATAGAAGTTTTAAACAGGCAAAAGCTAGATTTGGGTAAACATAAAATAACTATAGCTTTTACTACCAAACAGTATGGAACTCTAGAGGTAAGAGTAGAAGATGCGCTAGAGGATCCATCTAAAAAAACCACCACTATTCCTTATGACAAAGAAAACAACTATTCTAAAAGAATAATTAAGAAAAGGTGGAAATTCATTGAACAATTTACAGGAGTCAAGCCTAAACATATAACCAATTATTCCTTTGATCCAACTATAGTGCAAGGAAACATAGAAAATTTCACAGGAGTAGCACAGGTACCTTTAGGGTTCGCCGGTCCTTTAAAAGTCAACGGAGATTACGCTCAAGGAGAATTTCTTATACCTCTTGCAACTACTGAAGGAACGTTGGTGGCGTCGTACAACAGAGGAATAAAAATTTTAAATCTTTCAGGTGGTGTTAAATGCACAGTCTTAGATGATAGAATGCAACGTGCTCCTGTTTTTATATTTGAATCAGCCAAAGAAGCTATGGAATTTAAGAAATGGGTAGAGGAACACAAAAAGGAGATAGCTCAAGAGGCAGAAGCAACTAGCAGGGTAGCTAAATTACTAGATATAGAAATCTATTTAGCATCTAAGTTTGCCTATTTAAGGTTTAACTTTTATACAGGAGATGCTGCTGGTCAAAACATGGTAGGCAGAGCAACATTTGCAGCGTGTTCATGGATACTAGAGCAAGTTCCCACTATAAAGAAATTTTACCTAGAATCAAATTTAGCCACAGATAAGAAAGCCTCACACGTTAACGTCATGCTTACACGAGGAAAAAGGGTAGTAGCAGAAGCAACAATACCTCGAGATCTCCTTATTCAACATATGAGGGTAGACCCAGAAACTCTCCATTACCACTCTTGTATAGCAAACGTAGGTTCCATTATATCTGGCGCTAACAACAACGGATGCCACTCACCTAACGCACTAACAGCCATATTTATTGCAACAGGGCAAGATGTAGCCAACATTTCGGAAGGGTCAGCAGGTATTTTATATACAGAAGTAACCCCAGAGGGTTCGCTTTACATATCTTTAACTATACCCGCTCTTATAGTAGCTACATACGGCGGAGGTACAGGATTAGCCACTCAACGAGAATGTCTTGAGATAATGGGGTGTTACGGCAAAGGAAAAGTCAAAAAATTCGCTGAAATAGTAGCAGGTGCCGCGCTAGCAGGAGAGATATCTTTAGGAGCAGCCATCTCCTCCCTAGACTGGGTCTCATCCCATGAGAAATACGGCAGAAATAGATAAATGGAAATCTACTCTTTCACAGCTTTTCATCTCAAATCAAAAGGTGACATCTCCTCATTCGTAGCACCTCCGTACGATCAAATAGACAAAGAAACATTTAAGCAACTTACCGGAAGAGGGAGATTAAACTTTGTCACTTTTACACGCCCATTTCCTCCTAACGAACAAACTTTCCATTCCAGTTTTGCAAAGTATCAGCAACTGAAAAAAGAAGGAAAAATAATAAACACAGAGGAACCGTATTTTTTTACCTACTCTATTCTGAAAGGTAGAGATACAATAAAAAAATTTCTTATAGCGCTAGTAGATGTACGAGATCCAAAAATCTATCCCCACGAAAACACCCTCGATAAACCTCTACAAGAAAGAATAAAACACCTCGAAACGTTTAATGCAGACTTAGAACCCATCTATCTACTAGTAGAAGATAAAAACTTCTTTCTCTCAGATTTGCTAAATAGAGAAAACATAAATAGCAGGTGGCTTTACGCAAAAGACAATAAAAACCAAATCCATGTTGTAACCCCCCTAAAAAGATCTCTAATCGAGCAGATAAAACACAATCTAAAGAACGAAATTGCAGTTATAGCTGACGGGCACCACCGTTTCAAGGCAGTTAAACTATACAACAATTCGTCTAATAACAGATGGTTAAAACTAGCCGTTATCGACAGTATGAGAAACATAAAAAACATTGCTCCTATCCACAGAGGAGTAAAAACGAAGATATATCTAGATCTACCTATAACAGAAACAGTGCCATATAAAGATGTAGAAAAAAGACTGCAATCTATACTATCCAGCGGCAAGATAACAGTTATTAACAAAGAGAAAGTAATTCTTTACGATCATCCTTCAACGGAATTACCGGTAGAGACGTTAAATAGAGCAATAAAAGACGTAAACAACGTCCTATATGAGGCTGATATAACCAAACTTCTAAAGATGTTAAATGCAGGTCATATAGAGAACGTTATTCTCCTTCCTCCGCTTGAGATTGAAAAATTTGTAGAGAAAATAAAAAACAAACAGCTTTTCCCCCCGAAATCTACACGTTTTTTACCAAAACCACTCTCAGGTTTTATATGGTATGAATACGGAAATAAAATCTTATAAGAGAATCTATATATCTCCCTATCTATTTTATAGGCTACAGAGAAGAAAAGATTATATCCAAACAACTACAGAAATACCTAACAAGCTTGAGAGAGGAAAGCTCTATGTAATAACGGGCAAAGTAGATAAAAATAGAATAGAGTTTCTTAGAAAAGAAGGTTACAAAATCAAAATTTTGATTGGAGGATGGGAGTTTTACAAATTTTGTACCTACCGTTTAAACGAGCATCGATCCTAATATATTTAGCACTTATAGGGTGCAACCAATACAAGTCGCAAAAGGTAATAACAATACTCAACATTTCTCAATTGCCTCATTTAGGAGGTTTGAGTGCGGTAGAGGTAAAAGGAGATATGATCTACGCTTTGTCAGATGATAGAGGTTCAAAAGGTCCTGTCCGTATTTACAAATTCTTAAGACCAAAAACGTTTAGCGATTCTATATCACCTATAGGGATAATAGTACTAAAAGATAAAGATGGAAAACCATTTACAAAGGGGAGAGTTGACCCTGAAGGATTGGTTATTTTTGAAGAATCTATAGTTGTAACCTCTGAAGGTACAAAATTTGGTAAACCTTGGATAAGAGAATTTGATTTTGAAGGTAACTTTATAAGAGAGTTCAGTTATCCGTCCTATTACTTACCAAGCAAACAAAAAAAAGGTATAAGACCCAATATGGGGTGGGAGGCTGTAGATTATATAAACAACACTTTAATTCTATTTACAGAAGGAAATTTATACCAAGACAAACCTGATTTATCTACTCTTAACGGTTCACCGTCTAGGGTATTATTTATAGATTATAAAAGTGGAATACCGGTAAAAGAGCATATCTACCTCACAGAACCTATATCCATACAACATTTTGGTAAAAATTTTGTATCTGTAAGAGGAGTAACTTCTGCTATCGCTCTAACTGAAACGCACTTTTTAGTTCTAGAGCGCGAATTTACCACACGCTACGGCTTTAAAAATTCCATTTTCTTAGCTTACACAAATAACGCTACCGATGTTTTAGGACTAGAATCTATAGAATCGGAAAAGGTAACTCCTATGAAGAAAAAACTTCTTGTCGATCTTAATTCGTTACCGATACCCCGGGATAATTATGAAGGAATGTTTATTTCAGACAAATATTTATACCTTATAACGGACGACAATTTTTCTCCTCTACAGCAAAATCTACTTGTTAGACTCAAGTTGCCAAAAGAAGTGAGAAAAATAATAGCAAAGTCGGACAGTAGAGAATTTAGATAGGTATCAGCTGAAATTTTTATTCGATAGAACTATTTTCACCACTCACAACAAAGAGTATAGAAGATAGGTGTAATATACCCGTTAAGATCTCGGCTACTATGTGACAATCAATTCTTTGTTGAACAGTATTAAATAATTGAGAAAGCTGCATCTAAGTCTCCTATAATATCGTCGCTGTTTTCTATCCCTATAGACATTCTGATTCCACCTGGTTCGATACCTGCCTTAATTTGTTCCTCAACCGTTATACCTGCATGTGTCATAGATGAAGGGTGTTCGATAAGAGTTTTAGTTTGCCCTAGAGAAACAGCCAGTGTGATGGAGTAGGAAGATCTAGCTATAAAGTCCATAATTTTTCTTCCCTTTTCTTTCTTATCCCTATCGTTTCTACCTTTTAAAACGAAATATATAATCGAACCAGGTGCAAAAGAGCCATCTGGTGCAACCATCTGTACTCTAGCTAAAGAATGTTGAGGATGAGATTCAAGCCCAGGATACAAAACTTTTTCAACTTTAGGGGAACTCTCAAGAAAATTGGCTACCTTATAAGCAGTCTCTATCTGCTTTTGCAGCCTTAAGGCAAGTGTAGATAAACCATATACCGTTATAGACCAAGCGGCGCTCGGTGCTAGAACACCTCCGAAATCTTTCCTAAACAACAACAAATCTGGTTCAAGTATTCTAGGTGCTAACACTGCTCCTCCCATAGTTGTACCAAACCCACATATATGCTTTGTTAAACTCTCTACAACCACGTCAGCCCCTCTATCTAAAGGTCGTTGGCACCACGGAGAAGCAAACGTGTTATCTATAACTAAAAATATTTTTCTTCCTTGCTTCCTCTTATCGTTATGAAATTTTACAATCTCAGATATAGCTTTTATATCAAGTATATCCAAAGTAGGATTAGTAGGAGACTCTCCATATACTAACATCACCGTAGGATCTTGTGTTAAAACGTAGTCTAGTTCCTCTGGATTTGTAAGATCTACCTGTTTCACTTTCACTCCTAGCCTAGAAGAGAACCAATTGAAAAACAACGAGTAAGTACACCCATACAACGTCTTGTGTACCACAACACTATCACCGCTTTTTATCAATACCCCAATAGCAGCAGAAATAGCAGCCATGCCTGAAGAAAAAGAGACGCAACTCTCAGCGTTATGAGCTAATGCAAGATCCTCTTCCAATATACCTTTATTAGGTTCATCCAATCTATCGTATATATAGATAGGAGGTGTAGTAAGCCTATTAAACTCGGGATTAGCAAATTTGTTAAACCCTTCAGCACCACGTTCACTACTCTCTAGCCTAAAAGACGTTGAAGAAGAGATGGGAGGCACTATGTGATCTTTGTATTGCCAGTGGCTACTTACCATCTTACCGTGAATCATCAAAGTCTCGAAATGAATCTTCTTTTTCATAAAAAACTCCTAAAATGTTATTGTAACCCTGTAATTCTTATAACCTCTTCCACAGTTGTTATACCTTCAGCCAGTTTACGTAAAGCAGACTGTCTTAGAGTTTTCATACCTCTACGCACAGCTTCTCTTTTAATAGTAGGTGCATCTTTACCTTCTGCTATAAGTTCTTTTATCGTATCATCGACGTTTAAAATCTCGAAGATTCCAGTCCTTCCTTTATATCCTGTGCCTCTACATTCAAAACACCCTTTCCCCTCCCTAACTCTAACCTTTTTACCCTTAGGTACACTCAATTTAAGTGCTCTGATCTCGTCTTGTTCCATAAATCTATCGTAGCCGCAATGAGGGCATATCTTCCTAACTAACCTTTGTGCCATAACACCTACCAGAGTAGATGTAACCAGGTACCTTTCTATATTCAAATCTACCAATCTAGGAATAGCGGAAGGAGCATCGTTGGTATGCAAAGTAGAAAAAACCAAATGCCCTGTAAGTGCAGCTTGTACAGCATACTGAGCAGTTTCGGGGTCCCTTATCTCGCCTATCATTATAATATCTGGATCCTGCCGCAGAATAGACCTCAACGCAGAGGCAAACGTTATACCTGCCTTAGGTTGAACCGCCATCTGATTAAAATCTTCATATATCATCTCTATAGGATCTTCTATAGTTGTAATATTCACCTCAGGCGAAGATACCGCTTTAAGAGCAGAGTAAAGCGTAGTAGTTTTACCAGATCCAGTTGGACCTGTTACAAGAATTATACCGTGCGGGCGAGTAATAAAATCCCTGAAAATCTCAAGCTCGTCTGGATAAAATCCTAGATTGCTTAGATCCTGCATAAAAAATTCAGGATCGAATATCCTTATAACCACCTTCTCTCCAAAAGCCACAGGTACCACCGAAATACGTAGTTCTACTTCAGTATCACCTTTTTTAGTTTTTACTCTTCCATCTTGTGGCCGTCTCTTCTCGGCTATATCCAACCTAGCCATAGCCTTTATTCTACTTATTACAGCATTATGAACAACCTTGGGCATCTCTTGTATATCGTGTAACACTCCATCAATTCTAAACCTAATTAAACTTTTCTCCCTCTTAGGTTCTATATGAATATCGCTAGCTCTCGTAGCATACGCGTGCTGCAACATATACTCTACAGCATTTATAATGTGCTGATCAGACGACTCTATCTCTGCCTCATCCTTAAGATGAACCAACCTCTCAAGATTACCTAAATCTATACCCTGCTTAAGATCCTTCTCCGCCTTTTTCACCGCATGTCTAAGACCATAAAATTCTGTCAAAGCCTTTATTATCTCAGGCTCAGAAGCAACCACTAACTCTAAAGGTCTACCGCAAATGTTTCTAAAAGAATCTATACCCTCTATGTCAAAAGGATTGGCTATAGCGATCTTCAACCTACCGTTTTGCAACTCAAGAGGAAGCATACGATGCCTTCTAGCAAACGGACGCGAAATACTAGCTTCTATAAGATCAGCATTCAACGATAAAGTGTCTATTCTAACAAACGGTAACCCTGCTTCTTTAGCAATAGCTTGCGCTATATCAAATTCGTTCAAAGGTCTACTAGGATCATCCGGATGAGGAAAATTTAACTGCAAAATAAGTTCGTATCCTCTGGCCCTCTGCTCAAAAGCTCTGGGATTATCTCTGTATTTTCGCGGAATTTTCCTAGCTTCTTGCAAAATTATCTTATAATGTTCATCACTTATAATCCCTTGTTTCCTCAAAATCTGGGCTATTCTCTCCGGAGTTAAACTCATAAACCAAAACTTCCTTACCTCATAAATTACACTCTAAAAAAATATAGTCCTATTTTACCACTCAAATCTATTAGTACCGTAGCTATATCACCATATCCAACTATAATGATATAATTCAAAGTATGAGTAGCAAAAAAGTAAAAATAGAGTATTGTGTAGTATGAAACTATTATCCTAGAGCTGCCAGTTTGGCAGCCAAAATAAAAGAAACAATAGGAATAGAAAGTGAACTTGTAAAAGGCAAAGACGGGGTGTTTGAAGTCAGCGTAGGAGACGAGATCATATTCTCAAAAAGAAAAGAACGCCGTTTTCCAACAGAAGAAGAAATTATAGAAAAGCTTAGAGCGATGACCTAATTTTAAACAGTTCTCAATACATTAAGAAGTAGCAGTAAAAACGAAGAGAAAGAGCTTTAAAAAGAATAAAAAAGTCTAACTCTAAAAATAAACTAAGAACAACCTTAACTACTACAGTGCGTAGATAAGTTTTTATCCTACTACGCAAGGTGTTAGCAGTAATACACTTAAGAATCAGGTATTGAGAAAATCTATATTTTTTGAAATAAAATTTTAAAAGTCTTACAATTTACTATAGAAACGAGGGACTAACACAACAATACTCTCTAAATGGTAAGTATGAGGGAACAGATCTACAAAAGTCACACTTTCTATATCAAAAACTGAAGAAAGTTCAAAAAGATCCCGAGCGAGAGTCGATGGATTACACGATACATATATTAAAGAACGGGCAACTATTTCACACAAATGTTTTCTCGCTGTTTTATTAAGACCTGTTCTGGGAGGATCTACAACTACAACCTCGTAAGGAGAAGTAATAGTTGTTAAATAACTATCAACATCTTTATGAATAGCAGTTAAATTGGGAAACAATTTAGAGTTTTTCTTCAAGTACCAATAAGCTGTTTTGTCTCCTTCAACTGCTACAACTTCTTTAAACCTCCTAGCTAATGGTAAGGAAAAAAAACCAACCCCTGCATACAGATCTAATGCGTTATCTCCTTTAATTTTACCTACCACCAGTTTTATCAAGGTATTTAACAAAAACTTATTTACCTGAAAAAAAACACGCGGGTTAACTATGTATCTAAACTCTCCTACATCTATCTCTAGTTCCTGATAGGAAAGGTCTCCTATAGGGGGATAAACACTAAGTTGTCCTTTCCAAGCTAAAACATCTACAAAATTGCAGCTTATACTTTCCAAAAGCAATCTACGTTCTATTTTCTTTAAAGCTAAATTAATCTGTTCATCCGCAATAGGACATTCGCTTACAGGTACAAGATCACGGGTTCCTTTTTTAAAAAAACCTACCTTTACTTTACTCCCTATTTTTTCTAGATGAAACCTAGTTCTAATTCTATAACCCCAAACTTCGTCACTGGGATACACTTGATAATCGTTTACCGTTACTTTCCCTATCTTACGTAAAACTGCAATGGCAGCATTGACTTTTAACCGCAGTTGTTCTTTATATACAACATGTTGAAAATCACATCCTCCGCATTCATCAAAATATCTACATTTAGGTTTTATTCTGTGCTTACTCGCTTTTACAACTTTGTTCAATTTCCCAAAACAATACTTTTTCTTCACTTTAGTTATAAGGACTTCCACTTGCTCTCCAGGCAGAACTCGATCCACAAAAACTATTTTCCCATCTGCTCGCAAAATCCCGTAGCCTCCAAACACTATCTCTTCTACAGTACCTTTTACCAACTCTCCTACTTTCATAACTCTAAATACTAACAAACAACGAACAAAATATACCTACAATATAAAATTTGTACTTTACGCTAGTGTTATCTGCTGAATATAGTATAATCCAAATATATACAATAGCGTTGGAGGAAATGATGAAGGATAGCGCTGTATCTTTACCATTTTCCATGCGGCGTTACGTGAAAGATATTGACGGCCTACAGGCTGTTTTTGTTTTAACATTTCCTGACGGTAACCTTTACTCCTCGTGGACATCGCCACACTCTTCAATAGATACTGAATCCACCGCAGGATATTTGGGGGATCTTATAAGAGCTAATAGGAAAGTTATAAAACAACTAGATATACCAGAGAACGTTCAAATAACAATAGAGAGCCAACCGTTTGTTCTACTGGTTAAAGAAATAAACAAGTATTTCGATATAGTAACTATTTTCAATCGTTCGGTAAGTCTAGGTATAATGCGCATGGAGCTTAAAAATCTTATAGAACAGATAGAGCCTCACTTAAAAACCGTAACGCCATCTGCATTAAACGAGGGAGTAAAACTTATAAACTTTCTGAAACGATACTCCATAGATACTCACGTAGCGTTAGATCGACTGTCTCTTGTAACAGGTATAGATGTCTCAAAATTCCACAACCCTATGGGGTTAACTGAAGAAGAGATCGAAAAGGTACGAGAAGGTGTTAAATATATATTAGGACTTCAGAAACTACCTTTTTAGTAAGGAGAGATATAAAATGAGTCGTTTTTGCTCAGGAAAAACCGATTTAATGTATCTATGGAACACACCGGTTGTTTATCACTGCCACCATTTTAACCTTTTTCTGGATCAAACTATAGAAGATACTTTAGGTCCTCAAAAGTCTTATGAATTACGTAGTAACGTCGCTTACAGAGCGTGGTATCAACTTCTAGCAGATGCAATATCCAATTCAGATGTATCAACTCCTATAGAAAAGCTTACTTTAGCAAAAACGATTTTTAAAAATATGGGACACGGTAAAATAAATCTTTTTTGGGAAACCAACAAAGGAGAAGCTATTGGAGAATTTCTGCACTACGGGTATTCGTGGAAGCAAAAGTACGGTGAATTTGTTAAACGGTTCCACCCTGCAGATCCTGTAGCTGCTGGGTTTGCAAGGGCTGCTATAGAGGTATCGTTCAATCTACCCACTTTTTCCCTAACCACCGACGAAACGCAGTGTATAGCGATCGACAGTGAACAGTGTTACTTTACAATAGATTTACAATCTTCTCCTAAAGATGAATACCCTTTAGTAGATAGGGAGTACTGTGAAAATCTAGAGATGCTTTACAGGCCAGGTAAGTACGAAGAAAAAGTTCGAGAAGTTGCAAAAGCGTTAAAAGAATTTACCGCTGGAGTTAAGGGTGATGAAAGAGGATTAGTTGAAGCTTTTGGTGTATATGTCACGATGCATCTAAGTAACTACTACAACGGTATAACGTACGAAACTTTAAAGTATCTCGAGGAAAACAAACCGTTTCTTACAAAACCTTTTGCTAACCTAGCAAAAGAATCTGGACACGTATGTGTATTTAATACATTTGGGGGTATTTTAACTTCGGCAGAATGGGAAAGTTTATATGGTAAACCCTCCAACGACCCTGAGCTTCTTATAAGTTACTTAACAGGTATAGCAAGAGCATTAGGGTTCGGTAAATGGGTTATAAAAGATTTTGAGCCTAACAAGTTGTTAGTACTAAGAACTTACATAAACTATGAAGCACCATATTATTTAGCTAGGTTTGGACACTGTAAAGAGCCTAACAACTTTTTTGTAAGAGGAGCATCACAAGCATTTATGGTGCTTATAGATAAGCTCGATTGGGAGAGCGAGATAACATTAAATGATGAGCTTTATAGAAAATTATTTAAAGAGGGGATAGGTTGGAAAGTAGAGGAAACTAAAAGTATCTGTACAGGTTCTGCTTATACAGAAGTAGTAGTTACGCGCGAATGAAATTAAAGAAATCGGGCGGCTGTTTTAGAAACATCAGGTGGATGCTGGATCTAGAAGAGGAAACAGTAGAGGATTTTATTGAAAAAATTAAAAAAAGCAGTTTGTTTAGAGAAACGGTATCACCGTTGGGTGACAGATTACTACGTTTCAAGGACAACGATGGCAACGAAATAATTGTAGTACCTTCTACAGGAAGGACAGAAATTCGGCTTCATTACCTAATACCTGAGAGTGAACGTAAGGCTAAAGCTGAAGAGATACTAAAAAAACTCAGATAAGCAATAAGGTCTGTCTGCCCAAAGATATATATCATAGGTGGGGGAACTTATATATCTTTTTAAAGATTGTATAACCTGGTCAACTTTATATCGCCAACTTAGATGGTGTAGAATCACAGTCTCACATTCTATAATTTTTTCATTCAATGCATAAACAACCTCTTCAACGGTTAGATGGTTATACAAACGAGCTCTATCTTTCTCACTGTCTAGAAAAGTAGCATCTATAAATACTATTTTAGATCTCCACTTCTTTGAGAACACGTCATACCCACAATCTCCAAAATAAATAATTTCATCGGTAAAAATAGTCTCTTCCACTTCAACTCCCTTACTTTTCAAGTGAGCCAAATCTCTACCGCTTAGATGTGAATATTTCTTCTTTAGGTGCTTTTTTTTCTTAACTAAAACTGTTGCAATAGAAGTATAATGATGAGAATGTTTATATATTTTTATTCCCCAATTATCACCGATTGTAAAAACTTCCCCTTCTCTTAAGGGACACAACTCATATTTAAAGGACCGTCCATCTAAAACAGAGCTTGCATTAAGATATTCAAGTAAAGGTTTTACCGCGGTGTCTCTGCAAAATATAGAAACCACTTTAGACAGTCTGAGGAAGTTCCACGAAATAACCAGCGGCAAAGCTAATACATGGTCTAGGTGGGTGTGGCTAATTACCAACTTATCCACTCCCACCATGCTTACATCCACTTTTCCTGCATCTAAAAGTATTTTTGGAGGTGTAATTTTAAACCAGGTACCCTCTCCTCCTCTTGAATAACCCTTAATTGTGTACTCACCTATAGATAACTTCACCTATATTTCGCGGTATATCCACCTTCTTATAGGATTAAGCCTTTTATCTACATACTCGGGGTCAGGATCTATAAACCACAGAGTAGCAGCTATAGAGGATAGAAGGGAATTGCCGTCCTGGGGAGTAAAGCAAAAGCCATATATTTCATTACCATTTCTAACGGCTAAAGTTGGTAGTACTACCACCGTTTGGGAAAGAATACGACCGTAATACCCATGATCTCTACCAAAACTGAATATCAAATTTGCGTAACGTTTCTCCGTAACAGCCACTCTGGGGTTCGCAAGCAATCTATCTACAAGTTCTTCTTTACTCATACTCCTACTTATTAGAAAGTTGAACCATAGAGAGTGCATATATTGGGTATTTATTTTTATAGCGCTTGAAAACAGATTTAATTTTATATTGAGTGTTTCAAATAGATATTGAGCATCTCGTGCGTGATGGGTTCCATAAGTTTCATCATCATGCGTTCCTACCATAGGAGCAGGTACAAACTTGCTCGTCTGTGTAACGTCGTTAGATCGACGCATACATACAAAAACTCCCTTATCTAGTATGTAACCATCGTCATCTTCACAAATCGTTTTTATAAGAGTAACTATGTTGTGGGTATTACAAGAGACAACCTGGATAAACCTATCCTCACCAGGCACAAGCGCCTTATCGTTTACCCCTCTAACGTACGGCTTTCCAAATCCAAACTCGCTTCCTTGGGCTATAAATCCCTTAGGACCATCAGCTTTTAAGTAAAACTCTTCCTTATTTTTATTACCTGCAGGAGTACAATCTATAACAACCGTCGCTCTTTCAATAGCCTCATCTGCAGTAAAACTTACCTTGTGCCCTAAAGATTCAAAATCTTTAACTTTATCTTCGTCCACAGCCAATTTAGCTCCACGCCCAATAAGATGCTCTATCTTAGCCCTATCCCCCTTTAAAGGAGTACGTTTGTGAAAAGTTACCTCGTCTATCTCAAATTTCTCACGAAAATCTACAAAAAGTCCTATAAGAGGTTCTCCTATTGTACCTGTACCTATAACGTGTATAATTTTTTTACCCATTTGATTATCCTCCCTTTGACTATATAATGTAGCTGTATTTAATTTTTATCATATGATAACGGTAGAAAAATTAAAATCTATCCAAAAGGCTTTACAAGACGAAAAGATAGATTGCTGGTTATTTCGGGTTTTCCAAAAAAGCGACCCAATCTCTGATCATTTTCTAGGTTTAGGAGACAAGTTCGTTTCTAGAAGAGCATACTATATTATATTTGCACATGAACCACCTCTAAAAATTGTACACAAGTTGGAACCCTATATTCTCGACCACTTACCAGGAGAAAGAAAGGAAACCTATCTACGGTGGGAAGAGCATGAAAAGATCATTACCAAATACTTACTCAACAGGAAAGTCGCGTGTCAATATTCTCCGAGAGCGCGTATTCCATCAGTTTCACGGCTAGATTACGGTACTGTTGAGCTTCTTACTTCAGCAAATTGTAAGTTGGTATCCTCAGCTGATCTAGTGCAAAAATTTTGTGCAGTATGGTCAAAAGAACAACTAGAAACCCATTTACAATCTGCAGAGCTGCTGTACGAGATAATGATCGATACTTTTCGTTTCATAGCATTCAATTTATCCAAAGGTAAAAAGATAGACGAGTATACAGCTCAGCAAAAAATATTAAAGGAATTTTCAGAAAATGGGTTAATTACAAACTCTCCTCCTATAGTAGCAATAGCCAAAAACGCTGCAGATCCCCACTATCAACCTAGCAATGAAAAGAGCGATCCTATAAAAGCTGAAGACCTAGTTTTAATAGATCTATGGGCAAAATTAAACAAGAAAGAAGCGGTATATGCAGACATAACTTGGGTTGCTATATTCAGAAAGCAGCCAACCGATAAAGAGAGAAATATATTCTCTATAGTAAAAAAAGCAAGAGACGAAGCGTTGCATTTTATAAGAAGGAACTTTCCACACAGAGAAATACGCGGGTATGAAGTCGATGATATAGCAAGAAAAGTGATCGAAAACCACGGTTATGGAGAATATTTTATCCATCGTACAGGCCACTCTATAGACACCGAAGACCACGGTCAAGGAGCCAATCTAGACAATCTAGAAACACACGACGAAAGAACTTTACTACCTTGGACAGGTTTCTCTATAGAACCGGGTATATATATACCTGGCGATATAGGTATAAGACTAGAAATTAACGTATATCTTACCGAAAACGAAGCAAAAGTCAGCGGCAATATACAAGAAGAGATCTTACGTTTCCCTATATAAAAATGTCCTAATTAGATACTAATGAGAAGGAAGAAAAAGAATATAAAGCAGCTAATTTTACTTACATTAGTATTTGTGCACCCTTTAATAGCTGTAGAAAACCCGTCGATAGGCTTTCACGTACAAGGTGTGTTTTCTTCAGGTAAAGGCGGGCCATTTACCGACTATAACGACCGTTTCAACTTTAAAAGAGCTAGGTTCTATCTGAAAGGCAAATACAGAAAAGGGGTTAAATATAAATTTCAATTAGATTTTGCCAAAGGTAAAGTAGCGTTTAAAGATTTCTATATAGATATTCCTGTAAAAAATTACAGAGTTAAGATAGGACAATTTAAACAACAACAAGGCTTTGAGAGGTTAACA